>JAEWYG010000091.1 GCA_023395755.1 Actinomycetes bacterium
GCAACATCCCGGGCGGGTAATATCCCCCCCCCCCCCCCCCGTCGATTTTGTCGACGCAGTGTTTTCTTCGCTGTCACTTTTCCATACAGGACGCATCGGCCTCCTCGCATTCTTCACGTCGATTCGATGACGTATGAACCTATAGTGTACTGCTCCCCTGTGTAATTTGCTAGCAAAGGTGGTAGATTCAACAATCTAAAAGGTCAATAAATACCTCCTCAACGGTCTTAACGATGTGCCTCTTGCTTTGCCTGTATCCAAAGAGATTCCTGCTCGGCAGGAGACATATCCTCAAGACGGCGACCTTGCGCCCAAGCAACACCCTCCATAAATACCCAGCGATCACGGAATTTATTACAGGAGCTACGCAGCGCACGCTCAGCATCGAGACCCATGCGGCGAGCAACATTCACCAAAGCGAAAAACACATCGCCACATTCCCGTTCGACATCGGCTACTGCATACGCAGCTTGCTGAGCATCGCCATCAAAGGAGGCAGCGGCATCCAGCTTACCATTGGGAGCCTTGGGAGCCACCGCATACGCTTCATTAAGCTCGGTAATCTCTTCATACACTTTGGCCCACACATTATCGAGCGTATTCCACTCAAAACCCACGGCAGCAGCCTTACGTGATATTTTTTGCGCCTGCATAAGCGCAGGAAATGTAGTAGGTACGCTATCCAATAGACCGGCACGGACAACAGATGCCCTTTTCTCTTGGACGGCGTCCGCCGAGACGACAGCAGCGATAGCTCCTTTCTCCGCAAGCTTCACCTTGTCCCATAGGTCAAGCACCTCAGTTGCGGTACTTGCTCGCGCTTCGCCGAATACATGTGGGTGGCGTCGAATCATCTTTGCGTTCACGTCTGCACATACGTCATCGATAGTAAATTCACCCGCATCAGCCGCAATCTGACTTTGCAACACCACCTGCAACAACACATCACCCAGCTCTTCGCGCAAATGCACAATGTCAGCACATTCGATAGCATCCACCGCCTCGTAAGCCTCCTCGATCATATTGGAGGCAATGCTCTCGTGCGTTTGCACCTGATCCCATGGGCAACCATCCGGAGCACGCAAAGCCGCAATAGTGGCAACAAATGCAGCGAAATCGGGGTGGCTTTCTGCGGCGTTGCTTGTATGATCTAAGCTCACGGTCAGATCCTTTCTTTCTAGGTTTGTTTGCAGTATACCGCGCGCCCTCGCAGGTGCGAACGAATGCGCTACACTCTCACGAAGGATAACTATCGGAAAGGGATTTTCATGAAAGGATCGCAGGTGGCTGCCATTGCAGTACGCATGGCTACCGCAGTTGTTTTCATAGTCAACGTACAATGTGCGCTGTCGTTCGTACTACAACCAGTATTGACCGATTCATCGCTTTCGACGCTTTTGGCCTCGTGATTATGGCAAGCACTTTGGCAGTTTTAATTATCGCCGACCGACGTACCAAGCAGCAGGCAGCCATCAACATCCAGACCAACCTGTGACACATCAATTGAACGCATGCACTATACTGAGCGTTCGTTAACATCAGTCTTTCCAAACGAGGAGAACACCATGCCATCGGAGGCAATCCGAACAAATTTGACCGAGCCCACACAACTTTCTTCTGCGGCACTCACACAAATACTGTCATTCCAACAAAATGAGGTAACAGAGGCCGCGGTATATCGTCGCATCGCTACCTGCACCAAGGAAGAAAGCAACCGCATCACTCTTTTACGCATCGCCGATGAAGAGACGCATCATGCCGAAATCTGGCAGCGATACACGGGGAAAACAATGCAACCCGAACGCGGCAAAGTTATCCGCTATGCCCTCATTGCTCGTGTATTTGGCTTTACATTCGCCGTAAAACTTATGGAAAAGGGCGAGGCCAAAGCACAGGTGTCTTACGAAGAACTATCGCAAGAAGTACCCGAGGCACTCGAAATTCGCGCCGATGAGGAAGCACACGAGCATGCCTTACTGGATATGCTCGATGAAGAACGCCTCGGTTACGTAGGTAGTATGGTACTCGGTATGAACGATGCCCTGGTAGAGATGACGGGCACCCTTGCGGGCCTCACTTTGGCGATGCAAAATACACGCCTCATTGCTCTGTCGGGTCTTATAACGGGCATTGCCGCCACGTTATCGATGGCCTCAAGCGAATACCTTTCCTCCCAAAGCGAAGGACGCTCCGATGCGTTAAAGTCGGCAACCTACACCGGTATCACCTATTTGGTAACGGTAGCATTGCTTATCATGCCCTACCTGTTGTTCGACGAAGCCCATTACCTTTGGGCGCTGGGTGCTATGATAGGTATTGTGTTGCTTATTTTGGTAGTGTTCAACTATTACCTCTCGATAGCGCAAGACCTTTCTTTTAAAAAGCGCTTCGGACAGATGGCGGGAATTAGCTTAGGAGTAGCAGCTTTATCATTTGTTATCGGCATCGTGGTAAAAATGTTCCTCGGCGTTGATCTCTAGGAGAAACATGGATCACCTTTTTCCTGCAATCTGTCAGTCGCCCCTCTTCCAAGGCATTCAGCCTACCGAAGTAGAAGCGATGCTGCGTTGCCTGGATGCTCGACAGCGCTCCTACACGAAAGGTTCAACCGTACTTCACGCAGGTAAAACAACTACCTACATGGGACTTGTGTTGGAAGGGACGGTGCGCTTAGAGAACGTTGACTATTGGGGCAATCGCACCATCCGCGCCCTCGCAAGTCCTGGCCAAACATTTGCCGAAGTGTACGCATGCGAGCCCGGTCTACCCCTAGATATCAACGTTGTCGCAATTACCGATGCAACCGTATTACTCATGGATGTGAGAAAAATAACTACTATGTGCTCGTCAAGCTGTACTTTCCATGCCAAGTTGATTCGCAACCTCTTAGCAACCGTAGCCCAACGCGCCTGCACACTCACGCGCAAGATTGAGCACCTTTCGAAGCGATCAACACGTGAAAAACTATTGTCTTACTTGTCTGAGCAAGCAAAAAATGCTGGCTCCAGCCGCTTCTCTCTTCCTTATGACCGCCAAGAACTGGCCGACTACTTATCCGTCGATCGCAGTGCCATGTGCGCCGAGTTATCTCGTATGCGCAAGGAAGGCATCGTCGACTATCATCGTAATCAGTTTGAACTTATGCAGAGGAGTTTGGCA
>JAEWYG010000163.1 GCA_023395755.1 Actinomycetes bacterium
TACCTCCCCCATTCGGCGTTACCCCGACCTCGGGGTACATCGGATGCTGAAGGCGCAGCTAATGCGGCGCTCGGAGAAATTTGACCAAGAGGTTGCCGCATTGCCGTGGATTGCTGAGCACTCTTCAAATATGGAACGGATTGCTGAGAAGGCAGCCCGCGAGTCGCAAGAGCTCAAAATTGTTGAGTATATGGAAGGTGCAGTGGGGCAGACGTTTTCGGCAGTGGTGTCTGGAGTAGCTACCTACGGTTTATATGTACGCCTGGAAAATACGGCCGAAGGCCTCATTCCCCTGAAAAATGTGGGTGCTGAGTACTTTTCGTTTGATCCCTCACTACATTGCTTGACGGGCCGCGATACGGGTACGGTTTATCGTCTGGGACAACGCTTGTCTGTGATACTGGTCTCGGCTGATGTGCGTAGTGGTCGCCTTGATTTCCGTCTGGTTCAGACGAGGCGTTAAAGCGTCTTTATATTGAAAGATTCTTGGTGATCATATGAGGAGCATGGGGAATAAGACGCGAACCATAACTCAGGCAATGCACGGTAATCGCGGGGCTTTCATCCTGAAAGTAGTGCTGTGGTTGCTGGTGCTTGCTTGCGCGATTGCTGCACTCGTGTTTGGTAGTTACGAGACTGTCTTTTTGTGCTTGATTACGCTGGTACTTTTTATGGTGCCTCCGTTTATCGAGGCGCGTTTCAGCATTACGATTCCTGAGACACTTGAGGTAATTATCGTATTATTTATTTTTGCAGCGGAGATACTGGGCGAAGTGTTTCGTTTTTATACGATCTTTCCGTTTTGGGACACAATGCTGCATACGTTTAACGGATTTTTGGCGACAGCGATCGGGCTTGCGCTGGTGTCTATCCTGAATCGAAGCGATCGTATTGCATTCGCGCTTTCTCCCTTTTTTTGCGTGGTGGTTGCGTTCTGCTTTTCCATGACTATCGGCGTGTTGTGGGAGTTCTTCGAATTCGGCATGGATTTGTTTTTTGGGCTAGATATGCAGAAGGATACCGTGGTGTCTAGTATTTCGAGCATCATGCTGAATCCTGAGGATGTGCAAAGACCGTTTTTGCTTAAAGATATCAATTCGGTCGTGGTTGATGGGCAAGACCTTGGCGTAGGAGGATATCTTGATCTTGGTCTTGCAGACACCATGGAAGACCTATTGGTGAATTTTGTTGGCGCGGTAGTGTTTTCGATTGTGGGTTATGTTTACTTGAAAGGTAAAGGCGAAGGCGCGTTCGTGCGTCACTTTGTGCCGGTATTAAAGAAAGACAACGAAGCCTTAGGCGATTGTATACTTTGATAATCTAACTATATGCGATATGATGCGAAAAAGATGAAGTAAAAAATAGCATAGCGAGCGAGAGTGAGGAGGGGCAGAAATGGACACGCAAATACTGGATGGTCAAACGGAAAATTCTGGCGTAGCGGGGAGCTCGTATAATATTCTGGTTGAGGACAGTCTTATGTATAGCGAGCCCATTCCTCATGCAATGGCAAAAGAAAAAGTATCTAATGAAGAGACGGTGCTGCAGCGCCGCTTGCAGCTTGATGACCTGTTGTCCGGTACGTTCAACTCAATCTTGCGGATTGAGGAACGCTCCCTCGACAACCGCTTAACACATGGTCTCACCATTACTGAAGTTCACACGATTGTGGCAGTAGGACTGCATGAGCGTAATCCTATGAACGTGGTGGCTGCGCGTCTGAATGTGACGCTGGCTACACTTACCACAGCGGTGACCAAGCTGGTTGAAAAAGGGTTTATAGAACGAACGCGTTCTGAAGATGATCGACGTAAGGTGCTGGTCTCGCTAACCAAGAAAGGCCGGCAGGTGTTGCGTGCTCACAATTTGTTTCATCATCAGATGATTGACGAGGCGCTTGCGGGTTTGAGTGGGGAAGAAGAGAGGGTGTTTGCTGAGGCGCTTGCCAAGGTGAAGGCGTTTTTTGACGCGCAGAAATAAGGTTACTGCGCTTTTTCCTGCGGCCTCTTCCTTTTCCGTGCGGTAGGAATGCTGTATGTTGATCGCTTTTTATTATCCTTTACGTTTTTCGTTTCTCCAGTCGCCTTTTGGGCGAGCGTTCTAACGTTCCTTCTAACGTTCCTCTTAATTTTAATCCTCGATGTTTCACGTGAAACATTTGTTCTTATTTGTAGGCAGTGAAATGATGGCGTGAAAGAAGCGCAAGGGCATAAGGGTATAAGGGTGTAGGGGTGCGGGGGTGTAAGAGTGAATCGTTTTTTGATAGTGCCTTTTTGAAAATGAATTTTTAAATGCACTGGAGTGCGTGCTTAGATGTGGTGGCATATTCCCCACGCAGAAATCATGGAGAGTCTTGCATTCGATTTCCTATCCTCATACTATTGTTTTTGCAAAAATACTTTGATTATCAAACTATTTTTAACGCAGAAACGAAAGAGCTGCCGCAAGCGGTGTAAACGAGGAGGATTTGCTATGGCTACCATCGATGTTGTGAAAGACGTTCTGGTTGAGAATTTGGATATTGAAGGCGACACGGTTGCCGAGGATGCCACGCTGGAATCGCTGGGCGTGGACTCACTTGATATGGTTGAGCTGATCTGTGATTTGGAGGAAAAGTGCGACATTGAGTTTGGCGAGCCTGAGGGTATCGAGACTATTGGCCAGCTTGTTGCTCACATCGATTCGCTGAAATAGGTTATACCAACGGGCTCCTAGGGGAGCCCGTTGCGCAAGTAGGGCGGGAGTTGCATGATCGCGAGTGGACCGTTATGTGTTGGCAATGGGTAATCGTTGCTAAGAGTTCACACAATATTGGTTACGCACGACTGAGGCTTGGCGATAGCTGGGGTAAGGAAGAGAAGGCAGAGGCATGAACACACGAGTTACGGAACTTTTAGGCATAGAGATACCTATCATTCAGGGCGCCATGGCGCGCATTGCGAATGCCAGCTTGGCAGGTGCGGTGAGCGAGGCGGGCGGCTTGGGTATTATTGCGTGTGGTGGTGCTCCTCTTGTATGGATAGAAGAACAGGTACGTCTTGCCCGCTCGATAACCTCTAAGCCTATCGGCGCGAACGTCATGCTCATGGACCCGAATGCTGATGCGGTTGCTGAGTTATTGGCAAAACTGAAAGTAGACGTGATTACCACCGGTGCTGGTAGTCCTGCCAACTACATGCAGCTCTGGAAAGATGCTGGCATTAAGGTTGTACCGGTGGTTGCTTCAAGTGCGTTGGCTGCTCGTATGGAGCGTTTAGGTGCCGATGCGGTGGTGGCTGAGGGCACCGAAGCTGGTGGCCATGTGGGCGAATTGACGACCATGGCTTTAATTCCTGCTGTGTGCGATGCGGTGTCTATTCCGGTAATTGCTGCCGGTGGTATTGCGGATGGACGCGGCATTGTGGCTGCGTTTGCGTTGGGTGCAGAAGGTGTACAGATGGGTACCCGTTTTCTTACGGTGGACGAGTGTACTATTGCTGATGCCTACAAAGACAAGGTTATTAAAGCCAAGGACTCTGACACCATTGTTACGGGACGTGGCAGTGGGCATCCTGTGCGCTGCTTAAAGAATGCATTCTCGCGTAAAGCTCGCAAATTGGAAGACGATCTTGTGGCCAACGGCGACGAGTTGGAAGCTCTGTATGTAGGATCTCTTGCGCGTGCTATTGATGGGGATGTAGATAACGGCACGATAATGGCGGGGCAGTCAGCTGCGTTGGTGCGTGAACGGAAAACAGCAGCTTGCGTGGTGTCTGAACTTATGTCTGAGGCTGAGGCGCTGGGAGTACGTGACTTAGGTGCACTTGCTAATAGTAATGCTCGTCGTGAGCGCGCCGGTGTCGTTTCGTTAGCGCAGTAAGAGAGACATATATGACTGATTTTATTCCGCCCATTGCTTCCGGTTCTCCCGTGTTCCTTTTTTCGGGGCAGGGGTCGCAGAAGCCCGGCATGGGTGCGGACCTTCTAAATATGCCTGAAGTGGCGGTTACTTTATCCTGCGCCTCGGAGGTGTTCGCATTTAATGTGGCTGACCTTATACAGAATGCCGAACCTGAGAAATTGAATGATACCCGATTCGCGCAGCCTGCACTTTGCGCGCTGTCGGTAGGTGTTGCTCATGCGCTTGGCGCGCGGGGTGTTCAGCCAGCTGCGGTACTGGGTTTTTCTCTGGGTCAAACGAGCGCACTTCCCATTGCAGGCATGTTGTCTGATGAAGATACGTTTGCTTTGGTTAAGGTGCGATCCAGTTTAATGGCCGAAGCAGCTACAGAGAATCCGGGTGCTATGAGTGCCCTGCTGAAAGCAGATGAAGATAGTGTGCAGGCACTTTGTGATGAATGTGCACAGAATGAAGTGCTGGTGCCAGCGAACTACAACTGTCCAGGGCAGATTGTTATTGCGGGTTCAGTAAGCGCGGTAAAGCGCGCTGAGGAGGTTTGGACTGCCAGTGGTAAGCGTTGCGCACGTTTGGCTACGTCGGGTGCGTTTCATAGCCCCCTGATGGCTGAAGCTGCTGCAGAGCTGGCGCGTTACTTGGAAGGTGTGGTATTTACTGAGCCCCGCGTTCCCCTCATTTGTAACGTGGATGCTTTTCCGCTCAGTGCTGCCGAGGCGCGTGAGCATCTTGTGCGCCATCTGATTAGTCCCGTGCGGTTTGATCAGAGTGTTGTAGCACTCGGTAGGGCTGGTGCCCATTTATTTGCTGAGGTGGGTTTTGGTGGTGTGTTGGCAAATTTGGTGAAACGCATCGACAAGACTACCGAGAGGGCTTGTATTCAAGACCGCGCGAGTTTTGAAGCGTTTGCAGCTGCTTATGGTCGGTAAGTGCGTGATCGACCAGAGGGTTGATGGTCGGCGGGACTTTTAGCTATCAGATCGAGCTTTTCCCTTACGAGTACTCGATTTTTAGTTCAAATGACGAACAGGAGTTTTGAATTTATGATCAACGATACCCAACAGCTGCGGCGCTCGGCGGTCGTCACTGGTTCTAGCCGAGGAATTGGTCGCGCGGTGGTTTTGGAATTAGCGCGTGTTGGTTTCGATGTATGCGTGAACTGCTCAAGCGAACGGAGTCTTGCGTCGGCTTTGGAGCTTGCTCGTCTGATTGAAGCAGACTACGGGGTAAAAGCTATTGCGGTAGCCGCCAATGTAGCTGAGCCTGATCAAGCACAGATGTTAATTGATGCCGTCTATAAAGCGTTTGGCAGCGTGGATGTGCTCGTAAACAATGCTGGCATTACACGTGATGGTCTGTTGGCTCGTATGAAGGAAGAAGACTTCGATGCAGTGATTGATGTGAACCTTAAGGGTACGTTTAATTGCTGCAAAGCCGCGGCACAACGTATGTGCAAACAGCGTTATGGTCGCATCGTGAACATAAGCAGCATTGTGGGAGTTTGCGGCAATGCTGGGCAGGCGAACTATGCGGCATCGAAGGCTGGCGTGATTGGTCTCACAAAAGCGATTTCGCGCGAACTGGCTGCGCGCAACGTTACGGCTAACGCGGTGGCTCCTGGTTTTATTTCAACTGATATGACTGATGCGCTTTCTGAAAAACAACAACTTGCCATTAGTGAGCGTATCGCTATGAAGCGATTGGGTAACCCTGAAGATGTAGCGGCTCTCGTGTGCTTTTTGACAAGTGAAAAGGCAGGGTACATTACCGGACAGGTTATTGGTGTCGACGGAGGTATGTCGTTATGAGTGAAAATTTAGCAAACAAGCAAGCAACGCGTCGTCCAGACGGCACCCATCGTGTGGTTATTACAGGCATGGGAGCTATCACTCCGGCGGGCGTCGGTGTTGAGGCGCTGTGGAGTGCCGTGATGGAGCGTCGATGCTGTCTTGGCCCCATTGAGCGCTTTGATGTATCGGAATATGACGTGAGCATTGCGGGAGAAGTGCGCGGGTTCGATGCAACCGAACATGGTCTTTCAAAAAAGGAAGCACGTCGTTTCGAGCGCTTCGTGCAGTACGCTATAGTGGCATCTGATGAGGCACTAGCTCAGTCGGGCCTTGATTTAGATACCGAGGATACTACCCGCATTGCCTGCGTGTTCGGTACGGGCATCGGCGGTATCGACGAGTTGCAAAGTGGCTTTAGCACGCTTTCTGAAAAGGGCCCTAAGCGCGTAAACCCCCTCTTTATCCCTACCATGATTGGTAATATTGCTGCGGGCAATCTGGCTATTCGCTATGGGTTGCGCGGCGAATGCCTGAATGTCGTGACGGCATGCGCCACGGGTGCGCACTGCATTGGTGCGGCTGTGCGCGATATTCGTCACGGCTATATTGATGCCGCATTGGCGGGTGGAACCGAAGAATCGGTTTCTCCTATCTGTATCGCCGGATTCAACAACTTGGGTACTCTCTCGAAGGCAGAAGACCCAACACAAGGGTCGTTGCCGTTCGATGCGCGTCGTACAGGGTTTGTAGCTGGTGAAGGTGCTGGCGCGGTGGTGCTAGAGTCGCTTGAACATGCGCTGTCGCGTGGGGCAACTGTGCTGGCTGAAATTACTGGTTTTGGCTCTACGGGCGATGCGTATCATATGACAGCTCCTGAACCCAGTGGCGAAGGTATCGTACGCGCTATGCGTCAAGCCCTTGATGAGGGAGGGTTTGCTCCTGGCGATTTGGGGCACTTAAATGCGCATGGTACAGGCACGCCGGTGAATGATCCGACCGAAGCAAACGCTCTCTTTTCGCTTTGCGGAGAGGAAGCTGGGCGTGCGGTGCCGGTTATGTCTGTAAAAGGCACGACGGGTCATACCTTGGGTGCTGCGGGCGCCATTGAAGCTATTGTTACTGCATTGTCGGTGGTAGGCGATTGTGTGCCACCAACTACGGGCTTCTCTGTGCCCGACCCTGCCTGCCCGGTGAATGTGGTGGTGGAGGCGAAGATGAATTATCCACAGAAGGTAGCGTTGTCGAACTCGCTTGGGTTTGGTGGTCATAACGCGTCTTTGGCAATTTCACCTTATCGCGCGTAATTATTCTGCAAACACCGAGAAGAGAAGGAAG
>JAEWYG010000187.1 GCA_023395755.1 Actinomycetes bacterium
GTAACTAAACCAAGCACGGCATCGGGGGCTCCCAGTGATTGTATATATACGGGCAATACGAACGGAAATGCTTGCCAACTACTAAAAATAAGAAGATTGACGATGGTAATAAGAACGAAGTCCTTCGTCCATAACGTGCCTTTGGGTTTCTCCGCTCTCATGTGCGCTCGCTCCCCCTTGTGTGTCGCTCTCGATGAACCCCAGCGATTCAGTATAGCGTAGTAGCGGTGGAGGGGGAGGGACTTATCGGCGTGATGCCAAGTAGTAGATCGCTTCTCGTTGTCATTGTTGGACATAAACCGTAAGACGAGGAAACGCCCGACGGGGAGGACTCGTCGGGCGTTTTTCGTGGGGAGGCGCGTCGTAGTGGTTTCCTCCGTGGGGGTGGTGACGTTAGTGCTTGGAGGGCGTCACGGTGTTGATGCGGTCGGTTTCGGGCATGTTGCCGCTAAGAATCTCAAGGTCGGCAATCTCTTTGTCGGCATTGCCTCCAGCGGCATTGATGCCGGCGATGCGGCCGAACGTTAGGCAGCGGCCGTGGTTCGTGCCGGGGCAGATGGTGGGGTAGTCGTTCGAGAAGTACTCGCCGCCGGCTGCCCCGCACACGTACAGGCCTTCGATGGGCTTGTTCTCTTCGTCCAGCACATGGCACTCGGTGTCCTGACGAAGGCCGCCTGAAGCAGCCAGCAATGTGGACACCAGCTGGCCGGCGAAGAAGGGTGGCGTGTCGATGGCCCACATAATTTCCGGACGTTTCCCAAAGTCGTCGTCGTTGCCCTTGGCTGCCAACTCGTTGTATCGCTCGACCGATTTCTTTAAGCCCGCGGCATCGATTCCAGCCTTCTTGGCCAGCTCGTCCAATGTGTCAGCTTGGAACAACAGGCCCTGATCAATCTTTGCCTTGCGCAGTTTCAGTTCCACGTCCATATCGAATGGCACGCCGTAGCGGCGATACTGTTGGTCGGACGAGATGCCGCCAGAAATGCCGTCGTTGCACGACTGCGCGAACTTTTCCAGTGAGTTGGCGTCGTAGATGGTGAATGCCTTACCCTCAGGCTGGTAAGACTTTACGCACGACTTCGACTGCGTGTTCACGTCTTCGTTCATGAAGCGTTCGCCGTTCATGTTCACGTGCAGGAAGTTGTAGCTCTGTGCGCCGGATTCTAGATGGATGGTTGAGCAGTGGGGTTCGGATTCCTGCATGGCGCCGCCGATCCACATTGCTTGCTTGTGCAAATCACCCGTTGAGATGTCAAAGGGGATGTAGAGGCGACTGTCGGCGTGCCAAGTAAACGGTTGGTAGCGCGTGCGCATCTCATCGTCGTCGAGGTAGTCGCCCGACGCGATGATGACTGACTTTGCGTTGATCTTGGTGTAATTACCTTCGGTGCCTACGATAGCACCCGTCACCGGTCCGTCGCCGTCGCGTATGAGACGCGCGCAAGGGGTTTCGTAACGGTATTCCGCACCCAGTTTTTCGCCTTGCTTGATGACGGCGGGAATAAGCACGGCCATACCTAAGCCCTCCGACACGCCGTCGAGATAAACGAAGTCGGTTGTGTCATCGTAAAAGAAGTGGGTGATGGGCTCTTCGGTATAGTCGGGGCCTTTGTAGAAGCCAGCCCAGAGGGTGGGGTGTAAGCCCGACTCGGCCACCAAGTCAACCAGCCAGTCCATGCAGGCACCCGATTTCTTAGCAAACTGCCACATGAGCGGTTCCTTCACGCGGCCTGTCGCCCATTCGATGAGACGACGGACGACGTGCGCGTAATCGGCCTCTTTAAACCAGCCTTCGCCCGCGTACTGCTTGACGATCTGTGAGCCGTAGGCCGTGATGTGACCACCGCGGCCCGACCAGGTGGGGCACTTGTCGATACAGAGTGTTTTCGCGCCGCTTTCGGCTGCAGCGACCGAGGCGATGGCTCCGGCGAAGCCGCAACCCACTACTAACACGTCCACCTTTTCGGTGTTCTTGATGCTATTTTCAGCGATGTCTGCGGGCGGTTTCATGAACGTCCAGTCTACGGCAGCGTTTGCGCCTAGTGGGTTGTTGGTAAGTGTGGCGGAATTGGCAGTGCCTCCCGTTGCCTCCGCGGCTGCCTTATTGCCGGTTGCGGATGCTGTGTTGCTTGGCGCACAGCCGGCGAGGCCGGCCCCTGCGGCGCCGAGGCCCGCAAGTCCTGCTCCGATAAGGAATTGACGACGTGACACGCCTTGGTTTACTTGCGTAGTGTTCTTGGAGTCTTTCATAATGGAACCCCTTCCCTTCCGTTTGCTATTGTCTGGGTTGGCTCTGAGCTACACCCGGCTCGACCGAGGCGCTGCATGTTTTGGCCTTGCGATCGAGTTCACCATAGGCGGTTGTTGCAGGTGAGTGCATCCCCCTCGTGCGGGTAACTTTCGCAAAGACTCTTCTACCCCCAAGAGGGGTAGAAGAGTGGAGGTTTCACGTGTCAATATCATCCTTCATCATGGTTTTTCATTCGGGGCGTTGTGCTAGTATGATTGGCCATCGCATACTCACGAATGAGGAGGGGTGGGATGCGCTATGGGGAATGATCGTTCACAGGGAGAACGCGCGCTTACCGACTGGGAGGAGCGTCGTACCACCTTGGGCTCGTTTGCGCGCGAGTTGCACACACACCCGCGTTTGTCGATAGGGTTTGGTGTGTTCTGGACGTGGGTATGGCTTGTCTTTCAGACCACCTACTTCAGCCCGTCATTTTTGCAAGGCGGTTCAGTTCCGTTGCCGGGATGGGTAGTGCCGTTGTTTGGTTATGCCATTACGTTCCTTGCGTTGGGTGGTCTTCTGAAAAAGCGCGGCATCGTGCCACGGGGTCGCGGTTACCTTGTCGCTATTCCTGTCGTTATGTCGCTGGGTACACTCTTCTGCTGCATTGCCGCCTTTTCTCCGCTGGCAATTCCTGTGGTTAATGCCATGGTGGCGGGTGTGGGTGGACTACTTATGGGCGTAGGAACGGCCTGTCTGCACGTTGAATGGGGTCGCAAGTTGGGTGACTTGGGCTCTCGTATAACTCTTTTGCATGGCGTGGTGGGTACCATTATCGCCGCGTTGTTCACTGTGTTCATCACCTTGCTGCCCACGCCGTTATTGTGGGTTGTTGCGCTTATCATACCTCCCGCAAGCATGTGCTTGCTGGTGCGTGATGCCCCCGACTTGACCGCGCTGTGCACACACGGCCTCGACGCACGTTTTCATGTACCGCGCCGCTTTTTGGCGACAGCGTTCGTGCAAGGGTTGTCGTTTGGTATCGTGCAGGCTATTCTGTTGCTCGGTGGCCATCAAGAGCCGGTTGTCGCGCTGTCGGCAGCTAGCTTTGCGCTGTCGGCGGCGATGCTATTCTTGTGTGCCCTATTCTTCCATATGGACTTTAATCAACTTATCTATCAGGTGGGGTTCTTTATTATGGCGCTTGGTTACTTGTTGCTGGCGCTGGCAGGCACGGGGTTTCTGGGTGGGCTGTTCGTACATACCACGGGGTATCGCTTTGTCGACATCATGATGTGGGCGCTGTGTGCCTACCTTATTAAGCATAGGGGTTTGTCTGCGAACTGGGTGTTCGCCATTACGACCTGCTTTTTGCTGTTGGGGCAAATTGTCGGGGCAGTTGTCGGGAATGCAGCTATCGCCGCGTTGACCTCGACATCAATTGCGGGAAACCTCGCTACTGTCATGGTATTTGTGCTGTTAGCAAGTTCGCTGATCATGTCTGATCGGAAAAATCTGCGCACGGGATGGGGCATGGTGCGCCCTGGCGATTTTGAGGAAGAGCCGAGCACGTTCGACTTGGGTTGTAGCCTTGTGTGTGATCGGTTCGATCTTACAACGCGCGAGCGCGAAGTGTTTGCGTTGCTAGCCCGAGGCATGAGTCGGGCTGCCATATGTGATGAGCTCACGCTGTCGCGAGAGACCGTGAAAACGCACGTGCGCAACATCTACCGCAAGCTTGATGCGCACGCCCAGCAGGATGTCATTGCACTGGTGGAGGCCGAACAGCAGGCGCTCGGAGGCGACAATTTTGACGACGAGGTGGAGCGGGAATTGGTGCTCGGGGGCGGGGGTTCTTGACGTTGCGAGAGTTCCGCGAATCCTGCCGCTGCAAACTTTCTCGAAACAATACGCCGTTACTTTGATTACCTTAAGTTGATCATGTGTTTTACGCTGGCATCATGCTATCGTATCGCATGGTAAAACGAATGTAAGGGTTGCCTCGTTGGAGTAATGTTTTCGCAGGCGACGGATGAGGAGCAATACGCTATGGCGAAGGTTTCGGAAATCTACGGCTCGATGGTGTTCAACGAGCATACGATGCAGGAGCGCTTGCCTTCCGCAACGTACAAAAGTCTACTCAAGACCATGAAAGAGGGCAAATCTCTCGAAATCGAAGTGGCTAATGTTGTCGCGCATGCCATGAAAGAGTGGGCTATCGAGAAAGGTGCCACGCACTTTACGCATTGGTTTCAGCCTCTTACGGGTATTACGTCTGAAAAACATGACAGCTTCTTAGACCCGGTAAGCGACGGCCGTGCCATCATGAGCTTCTCGGGCAAGGAACTTATTCAGGGTGAGCCCGATGCTTCCAGCTTTCCTTCTGGTGGCCTGCGTGCTACGTTTGAGGCACGCGGCTATACGGCATGGGATCCTACGAGTTATGCATTCATTAAAGATGAAGTGTTGTGTATTCCCACCGCATTTTGTAGTTATACCGGTGAGGCGCTCGATAAAAAGACGCCACTTCTGCGTTCTATGAGCGCAATTGAGAAACAGGCGAACCGCGTACTGAAACTGTTCGGCGAACCAAACCAGCATATTGTACCCACGGTTGGTGCCGAGCAGGAATACTTTCTTATTTCCGAGAAGTCGTATGCCAGCCGCCAGGATTTGGTCATGTGCGGCCGTACGTTGTTTGGTTATGCGCCGTGTAAAGGTCAAGAACTGGAAGAGCACTATTTCGGTGCCATTCGTCCTACCGTGAACGAATTTATGAAGGAGCTTGACGACGAGCTGTGGGCGCTTGGTGTGCCGGCCCGTACAAAACATAATGAGGTAGCTCCTGCCCAGCATGAGCTTGCCCCTATCTTCACCAATGCAAATCGCGCCATTGACGAGAACCTGTTGACCATGGAAAAGATGCGCCTGCTGGCCAGTCATCATGGTCTTGTATGCCTGCAGCATGAGAAGCCGTTCGAAGGTATTAACGGCTCAGGCAAGCATAACAACTGGTCGTTGGCGGCAGGCAAGAAAAACCTGTTTGATCCGGGCGAGAGCCCCATGGACAACCTGCGTTTTTTGGTACTGCTTACCGGCGTGATTCAAGCGGTGGATGATTATCAAGAATTGCTGCGCATGTCGGTGGCATCTGCGGGCAACGATCATCGTCTTGGCGCGAACGAGGCCCCGCCGGCAATTATCTCTATCTTTTTGGGTGACGAACTGGATGCTATCGTAGATGCACTCATCGACGAGCATGAATACACGAATGCCCAGAAGGTTGCTATGGATCTGGGCGTTGCCGTTCTTCCAAACTTCCTCATTGATAACACCGACCGTAACCGCACTAGTCCCTTCGCATTTACGGGGAATAAATTTGAGTTCCGCATGCCGGGCTCGGCGGTAAACCTGTCTGATTCGACCATGGTGTTGAACACGGCGATGGCAAAGAGCCTCAAAGACTTTGCCGATGCCATGGAAGGTAAGGCCGGCGAGGAATTTGAGGCAGCTGCTATCGCCTACATTCGTGATACGTTGAAAAAGCATCAACGTATCATCTTCAATGGTAATGGATACTGCGAGGAGTGGTATGCCGAGGCGGAGCGTCGTGGTTTAGCAAACTTCCGCACGACGGCCGATGCATTGCCGTGTTTCGTGTCGCGCAAAAGTATAGAACTGTTCGAAGAATTTGACGTCTTGTCAAAGACTGAGGTTATGAGTCGCTATGAGGTAAAGCTGGAGAAATACAATAAGCTGCTAAACATTGAAGCCCGCGTAATGAAACGTATGGTGCGTCGTGCATTCCTGCCTGCTATAAATAGTTATGCCGCAGAGGTTGCCAATAATATTGCATCGTTTAAGGCTGCTGTGCCTGGCGCAAATGTCGATCAACAAGAAGATTTATTACACAAGCTGCTTGACGGGGTAAAAGAAATCGATGTGCAGTTGCAAGCTTTGGACACTGCACACCATGCGGCGCTTGATATTGCCAACCAGCAGCAGCGTGCGAACACGTATGCTCACGAGATTATTCCTATCATGGAAAAGCTGCGTGCTGCTGTTGACGCGATGGAAATTGTTACGGGCCGCGATAGGTGGCCGGTGCCTACCTATAACGATATTTTGTTCTACGTGTAAACTGCTGTTGAATGGCCGGCTCTCAGAGTCGGTCATTCAAACATGTAAGGACGAATCGTTTGCTATTCGACCGCATTCTTGAAGGTGATGATCTTGAATTGCGGCCGTCGATTCACTACCTTATCCGAAGGATAAAAAAGGTTCGTTCTTTTAGTTACTTGTTGATATTTGGCTGTGTCGCTGCAATGGGCAGCACGGCCAAAAAAGTGGTACCTTCGCTCTCTGAGCTTCTGGCCTCGAGAGTGCCGCCATGTTCTTCGGCCACACCGCGGGCTATGGCGAGCCCCAACCCATAACTGTTATCGTCGCGAACACGTGCTTTATCCGCGCGGTAAAAACGGTCGAATACGTGAAGAAGATCGTCAGGCCCAATGGCGGGCCCGGTGTTATGTACGGATAAGGTGATATTCTTCACGCTTTGATGCAGGACAACGTGTACGCTTCCGCCCTCGTTGGCGTACTTGCAGGCGTTGTCGACAAGGGTGGTCACGAGGCGCTGCAATCGTGAAGCGTCTCCTATGATAGTTACGTTGTGGTCAATTTCAGATAGTAGGTTTACCTTGCGCTCGAAGGCGACCGACTCGAATTGCAGAAGTTCTCCTTCCACCAAGTCAGTTAGATCGATGTGCTTGCGTGCTGCTTGAGCGGTGCCCTCGTCGATACGTGCCAGCAACAGCAGATCGCCCACAAGTTCTTGCATGCGGTCAGCCTCTGTTTGTGTGCTTTCTATCCATTGGCTTTCGCTGGCAATGGAGCGCTCGGGGTGTTCTAGCAAGATGGAGGCGTTTGCCAAAATCACGGTAAGCGGTGTTTTTAGCTCATGCGATGCATCGGCTATGAATCGTCGTTGTTGCTCCCACGCATTCTCTACCGGATGGAGTGCCCAGCGAGAAAAAAGCACGCTTATGACAAAGAATACCATCAAGGCAAGTGCGCCCACTCCCGCAAGGATCAACGCAAGATTTTGCCAATCGTTTGCGGTGCTCATATCGGCAAACGCAAGATAGGTAACGCCATTAATTTGTTGTTTGGCATAAAAAAGGCCAAGGTCGTTCAAGGTTCCCGAACCTTCAGGATGCTCGGTGAGTTGCTCGGATGCGCGAGTAAGCACGTCTTCGGCAAGTGAGGCGGTGATTTGTTCTGTTTGAGTCGCGATAAGGGAGCCATCTGCTTCGACAGAGTATACAGCTACGGGAATAAATGGATCAGACCCGCCACGTTTGCCACCAATTTCCGGAGAACTTCCTTTGAGCGCCTGGTCGTTAGAGTGTGGAATGGTTGGGTCGATCTGTCCATCCTGAAGAATCTGAGATTGATTGTTGAGATGAGATAATGATGCAAGAGACCCGTCAAGTGCTTCGTGTACGCGGTTTAGACTCTGCTGATAGTTGATAACACAAATAGCGGCAAACACCACCACCAATACCACCGCAATCATTGACATGATGATAGCGACGAATTTGACACGCAGTTTTTTAAGCATGGGTGACTCCTGCCTCAGTTAAACCATGTGCGCTTGCGCAGAAGGCTGGTCCGGCTTGTTTGAATCGTTCAACTCGTCCGGTTCGCTCGAATCGTATGGTTTGCTTTGGGTGGCGGCATCGACAGCAAGGCGGTAGCCTGCGCGCCTAAG
>JAEWYG010000020.1 GCA_023395755.1 Actinomycetes bacterium
GGCGTATGCAGCCTTGCATGATTACGAAGATGCGGTCAAACACTTCGAAATAGCGGTGTCTGACGCTAAGTATGATACGCCTTATAAGGCTTATACCGGCATGGGTAATGCGCTGTTGAAGTTGGGCAAGTCGGCCGAGGCTGGAGTGGCATTCCGTGAATCGGCGCTCGATGAGGGGAACCCTGACCCTACGAAAGCGCTGCTGAATTTGGGTGTGTGCTTTATGGCACTGAATCGTCCAGCCGATGCGGTGGCTTCTTATGAGAGCGCGCTGCAATTTGATATGCAGTCAGATACCAAGAATAAACTCTATGCGAATCTAGGTCAGGCCTATGTAGCATGTGGTCAGATGCAAAAGGCAGTGAACGCCTTCGAGCAGTCAATTGCCGACAAGAGATACTTCTTATCGGATTCGGCTAGTGTCGATTACCAGCGTGCCGTTGCGGCTGTTTCTCAGGGAACGGCTGAAATTACGCAGGTTATACCTGCTGTGGCGGCTGCTGACATGTCTGGTTTGGATGTGGCGGCCGATGGCGCCCCTATGTATGCCGATCCGGACGGTTATGGTGCCTATGGGCAGGAAGACCCTTACTACTACGCTGATGCCTACGACGGTCAGCCCTATCCTGGGGTTGACAACGGGGATCGTTTCTTTAGCGCCAGCGATGAGGAGCTTGAACAGTGGTCGAAAGGCCTTGCTAAGCAAGATCGCAAGCGTCGCAATGTAGGTTTGAAGGTGCTTGTGTTTATCGTATTGCTAGTACTGGTGGCGTTTGGTGCAGCGGTATTCTTGTATACGCAGGGCTGGGGCTATCCAACGCAAGACACTGTGGTAAAGCAGCTGTTTAATGACCCGCAGGCAGCAGTTTCTTCGGTGTTTGCTAAAGAGGTTGATACCGATAAGGCAAAGACCATGGTCGGATTGGTGTCGTCTGACTCCAACCCTACAATAGATGGGGTGGACAAATCTATGAGCGACTCGACTGTGTATGTGACAGCTAAGACATCTCAGGGCGGTGATGTCCAGTATAAAGTGTCTCTAGTACGTGACATGATTGGCTGGAAAGTTTCGAATGTCGAGCTTTATTTTCCCAGTCAAAATTAACTAAAGGTTCAACGAAGGTGCGCGACGATGAGCGCGCACCTTCTTTATGTCTAAAGCAAAGGAAAGGGAACTACCTATGGCAGTGCAGAATACCTACACCATGATTAAGCCCGACGGCGTGAAGAATGGTCACATCGGCGAGATTGTCAACCGTTTTGAGCGCGCAGGTCTCACGATTGAGCGCATGGAACTGGGCATGGTTACCGACGAGCAGGCTAAAGCCAACTACGCCGAGCACGAGGGTAAGCCGTTTTATGCTGGTCTTATTTCCTACATTACCAGTGGTCCGGTTGTGAAGATGGTTGTATCTGGCGAGGGCGCGGTAGCGAAGTGTCGCTCGCTCATGGGTGCCACTAATCCGGCAGAAGCAGCCCCCGGCACGATTCGTGGCGATTTCGGCCTCGTTATGGACGAAAATGTCATCCACGGCTCGGATTCTCCCGAGTCGGCTGAACGCGAGATTGGTATTTTCTTCGCGTAAGCTTTGAAGCCGCAAGCGCCCTCAAGGTTCGCCCGGTTTCATTTAAGCCAGACGAGAAAGGGACCCGCAGCATGCTCTATCGTGTGATCGACGCAGCTGAACTCCCCGCGCTCGTGTCGGCGTTCATGGAAACCTATGAAGTCGTAGCTCCGGTCAAACGTGACCGGGGCTACGTATTCGAGGCCATTGAATCGTTCGACGACATCGAGCTGGGGTACGACACGACCGTTTCATCGCCCAAGAAGTACTTCTTACCTCCGACCGAGACGCTGTTCCCGTTCGATGCGCGCAGCAACGAGGTGGCTGACTTTTCGGCCGAAATTACACCACGCGTTATCTTCGGTGCTCACGCGTGCGATATCAACGCCTTAAACAGACTTGACTTGGTGTTTAAGGAAGGACGCTATCCTGATCCGTACTATGTTGCGCGACGTAACGCGACGCTCATTGTGGGATTGAGTTGTACGCCCCGCGACACGTGTTTTTGTCAGCTCTGGGGTAGTGACGAAGCGCGTTTTGGCTACGATCTGTTTCTGCAGGATATTGGAGACAAGTATCTGGTAAGCATTTCGAGTGTTGAGGCGGCGAACATTCTTGAGGCAGCGTGCAACCCACGCGTGGCCACCGACGAGGATCGTATCGAGTTCCGTCATGCTGCGCGCAGACGGCAAGAGGCTTTTAACGGCGACATTCCCGACATCCAGGATGTGGCCATGCTTATGGACGCCTTCCATAAGGATCCATACTGGGAGGAGCTGGGTGGACGCTGCTTGTCTTGTACCGCTTGTTCAGCGGTGTGCCCTACGTGTTTTTGCTTCGACATTCAGGATACATTTGACCCCGATGGCAAAACGGGACGTCGTGAGCGCGTATGGGATTCGTGTACCTCGCCACAGTTTGCGCTTGTAGCTGGCGGGCACAACTTCCGCGAAGATGGGCGCAATCGTGTACGTCATCGCATGTACCACAAGCTTAACGGCTTTCTCGCAAATCACGACCGTATGCTCTGCGTGGGCTGCGGGCGCTGTGTTACGGCTTGTAAGGCACGCATCAACCCCATCGAGGTACTGGAGTTCTTCGAGAGGAAGGGGGCGCAAGATGCCGAGTAGCTGTGCAGTTTCTACCGTACAGGTGAAGCCATTCCATGATGGCCCGACGCCGATGAGTGGCATCGATTTGATGACAGCCAATCCTTATCGTCCTTGGCCGGCTCGCATTACCTCCATCATCGATTTGACGGAGACGGAGAAGTTGTTTGAGTTTCGCCTGATCGACGATCGTATTCGCGAGGCATTCCGTCATGAGCCGGGGCAGTTTGTAGAAGTGTCTATCTTTGGCGTTGGTGAGGCCCCTATATCTATCTCTAGCTCGGCCACCAAGCATGGTTTTATCGAACTGTGCGTTCGCCGTACAGGAGCATTTACTGAGGTGCTTCATCAGATGCAATGTGGCGATATCGTAGGTCTACGTGGTCCATTCGGACGGGGATTCCCTTTTGAAAGCATGAAGGGCCACGATATCTTACTGGTGGCTGGTGGCTTAGGTATCGCTCCTTTGCGCTCGCTTATCAACAATATTCACGATGAACGCTCGGAGTTTGGTAAGGTTACCATTATTTACGGGTCGAAGAACCCTTCTGAAGTTATGTTCCGGGACCAGTTTGAGATGTGGCGCCATCGCCGCGATTTCGATCTGCATCTGACGGTAGATCATCCCGACGATACGTGGGATGGTGAGGTTGGTCTGGTTACCAAGCCGTTCGAGCATTTGGAGATTGATCCGGCAAATACGTTTGGAGCACTGTGTGGGCCTCCGATTATGTATCGCTTTGCCATTGATGAAATGCGCAAAAAGGGCATTAGTTACGACCATATCTATGTGAGTTTCGAGCGTCATATGAAGTGCGGCATGGGTAAGTGTGGCCACTGTCAGATCGGACATCAGTACGTATGTATCGACGGGCCCGTGTTCAACTACTGGGAAGCAAAGAACATTCAGGGGTCGATGTAATATGAGCGGAAACTGCATAGCCTGCCAAGAGAAACCAAAGGTGCCTCGCGTTGTTGTCGTAGGGCTGGCGAGTTGCTTTGGTTGTCAGCTGCAAATTACGAATGCCGAAGAGCACCTGTTAGACGTATTGGGTCAGATCGATCTGCGCTACTGGCAGTTGGCGTCGAGTGACCATATGCCTGACGAGTTCGATGTCGCGGTTATCGAGGGAGCTGTTACCACCGAAGAAGCAGAAGCGACGGTGCGTAGCTTGCGTGAGAGAGCAACCACGATTATTGCTATTGGTGCATGTGCTACGACGGCTGGTATCCCGGGTATGGCTGCATCCGATTTTCTCGAGCGTTCTGCACACGTATATGACCACATTCCTGCCGCCTGTGGAGACATGGTGTCGCCGCGGCCGGTTAGTGCTGTTGTGGATGTTGATTATGAAGTGCGTACCTGTCCTATGGATGCGCTCGACTTCGTGGATGTGTTACAGCAAGCTCTGTACGGTTCAAACAAGACTACCTGCACTAAGACAATGTGCGGTGATTGTAAGCGCAATGAGACTAGTTGCTTCTTCGGTAAGCAGACGCTGTGTTTAGGGTTGGTTACCATTGCTGGCTGCGGAGCACGCTGTGTTAATTTGGGACGTCCGTGCAACGGTTGCCGCGGATTATCTCCCGATGCAAATCTGTCTTCTGCCCGTGAAGCTTGCACGCGCTATGGTGTGCCGACCGAGGATTTCGACAAAGCACTTGAAATGTTCAATCAGGTTAACCCTGCCCTAGCAGGGCGCGAGTAAGGATGCGAGCATGACGAAAACCGCCATACACGTAGATCATATCGCCCGCATCGAAGGCCATGGCAACGTGCATGTGGTCATTGAGGACGGTGCGGTGAAGACCGTTGAGATGAATGTTGTAGAACCAGCGCGCTTATTTGAGAGTATGGTGCGTGGACGTCGTTTCGAAGAGATACCCTATATTGCTTCGCGTATCTGTGGTATTTGTTCGGCAAGCCATGTGGTTACCGACTTGCGTGCCATTGAACGCATCTTCGACGTGCAGGTTACCGATCGCACTCGCGCTTTGCGTGAGCTGTTGGTGTATGGGTCGTATCTGCAAAACCATGCAACACATCTATTTGTTTTTGCTGCTCCCGATTTTGTGGGCATGAAGAGTGTCTTCCCTTTGGCTGATCAGAATCCTGAGTTATTCGAACAGGCGCTGGGTTTGAAAGCGCTGGGTAATGAGCTGTGCACGAGGGTGGGTGGCCGCAGTGTGCATCCTATTACCGCAGTGGTTGGTGGCTTTACTCATGAACTGGAAGCAGAAGAGTATCGTGAACTGGCCGACAAGATGGATGACGCGCGCGCGTTTGCCGAGGCGGCGCTTGATTTATTCCGCAGCTTTGAGGTACCCGACATTCAAACAGCTGGAGATATGTTGGCTATGGTAGAGCCGGGATACTACCCGGTGGAGTGTTCTCATACAGCACGTTTCCTCGATGCTGGCATTGAGTTTGACGTAAATAATGTGAACGATCATATTGAAGAATATGCGGTTCCTCATTCGGCAGCTTTGCTCGCACGAGTACGTGACACCGGCATGCCATTCTTTACGGGGGCACTAGCTCGCATTAATGCGTCGTGGGAGTACTTGGGTCAGGCGGCGAAAGTTGCTGCTGCGAAGGCTGGTTTGCGTCCTCCTGAGCGCAATCCTTTCATGAACAATGTGGCCCAAGCAGTCGAATTGGTAGATGCGCTCGATCGTTGTGCTGCTATTTGTCGTCATTTAGCTTCGGATGACATCGTTGGTTCGAGTGAGCCAGTACCTTTTGAGGTGCGTGCTGGTCGCGGTGTTGGCTTTACCGAGGCACCACGCGGTGCCCTGTTCCACGAGCTCGAGTTGGACGCCGAAGGTCGCGTAATTCATGCGTCCATCATGACGCCTACTGCTCAAAATGTGGCGAATCTTGAGGCTGATATGCGTCTGTTGGCTGAGGAGATGGTGGCCGCGGGGGCTCCTGAAGACGCCATCCGCCTGGAGATCGAGAAGCTTGTGCGCGCTTATGACCCCTGTTTGAGTTGCAGCGTGCACTAGATTATTCTCGTCAAGCGGACACTTCGTCGGATAAAAAGCACAACAAGAGGCTGTAGGAGAAGTTCCTCAAGCAAAAGAAAGGAGGCGCGAACCTTTACCGATGGTACCTCGGCGAAGGTTCGCGCCCGAGTGCGGCAGGGGACGGTAG
>JAEWYG010000038.1 GCA_023395755.1 Actinomycetes bacterium
CTGTACGAGAGCGTCCTTCCTCTATAAGCATGAGTTCCAAAAATAGTAGCTCTTCATACACTAAACGGCGGCGAGCCTCAGAAACTTCCCCCATGCTATGGGGGAAATGGATGGCTGAGAGGGCTGATGCGCGACTCATTAAGTGATATTTCGCCCGCAATTTCAAAGGCAGAGGATCATACAAACCAGCCACATGTGCAAGGCCATTACCCACAATCCGACGCACCCACGCAGCAGATAGTTTTTCAGTAGCGGGATGTACCGGAAAAATCATACTTCCGCTACCCTCGCTACCATCCACCATCGCTTCAATAAACGGGTTTGTCATGCGCTTAAAGCCGTAATTAAACTCAAGCTTGCCCGCTACAGCCACGCGCATACCCGCAGAGAGCGAATCCATCAACCAGGGTTGACGAAACGCCGTAATCATCAGCGTACCCGTACCATCCGTCAACGTAATCTCTACCAGAGAAAGACGTGGCTTAGGTCTCTTTAGCTTAACTTCATGAACAATCCCTTGGATAGTACATTGCTGCCCAATAGAGGCAGAAGCCACCGTCTCCTTACACGACAAATCTATATAGCGGCGCGGAAAATGCGTGACCAAATCGCGAACGGTACGAATACCCAGCAACTCGAGCGCTTTGGCGCGCGCGGGGCTTACCAAGCGCACCCGTGTAACTACTTCATCAAGCGCCAAAGTCGCAGCAAGGCGATCGGGAGACGAAGAAGGCGCGATTGCCGCGCCCTCGTTTGCTCTTCTGCTGATCACGTGTTCTGCCTCATGCTTATTCTACCGACAAGACAACCGGATACAAGGGCTGCTCACCGCGATGCGCATCAATCTCTAAGTCTTCAAAAGATTCCTCGATACGAGCCACTAACATATCGAGCGCGTTATCATCGAAGTCTACACCAGCCAAAATCGTACACGTATCCGCCGACCCAGCATCCATATAAGCTAATAAGTCCATAACCACATCGGACACATCGGTACCCACCGACTCGATAGAGCCATCGGCGATGCCAATAACATCTCCATCTTTAATGGGGTTTCCCTGAGCATCCTTAGAGTCCTTGATGGCATGAGTGACTTCACCTGTACGCACATCGGCATAAGCCTGGCCCATAGACTCAACATTCTCGTCTAAAGTAGCATCCTCATCGAAACCAAAAAGCGCTGAAAACGCCTGGGGCACACTGGTAGTAGGTACCACAGCACACGGCTTTTCAGACAAACCACAGGCACTCTGTGCAGCCATGATGATGTTCTTGTTATTCGGCATAATAATAACGGCGTCGGCGTTCACTTCGTTGGCCGCATCCAATAAATCTTTGGTGGATGGATTCATGGTTTGTCCACCAGACACAACCACATCTACACCAAGGCTCTTCAAAATTTTCGCGTTGCCCTCACCTGCAGCTACTGCCACAAAACCCAACGGCTTACGCGATGCATGCTCTTCAGCAGCAATCCCCTCGCTGCGCGCAGCGCTTTGCAGCTGCATATTGTGAATATGCACTTCCGATATTTGTGCTTCATGGTTCAAGAACCAGCCCAGCACCTCATCAGGACGGTTCGTATGCACGTGCACCTTAAAATGCGGGTGCAGGCCAACCATGAGGTCGCAGTCGCCGACGGTAGTAAGAAAGTTTTTAGCAGCATCCTCATCGACAGCGTCGGAGTGCACCAAAAACTCAGTGCAATAACGAAACGCTGAGCCCTCCCAATCGTTCACCTGCTCAATTTCGACCTTCGGCGTGGCGGAGCGCGAAAAAGCAAGCTCGTCGCCCAGTGGACCCTCTTTACCAGCAAGTGCCGAAGCAAACGCATCAAAGAAAATGGCGAGACCATAGCCACCCGCATCCACTACACCGTTCTCCTTGAGAACGGGCAATAATTCAGGCGTACGCTGAACCGAAGCATAAGCTCCCGTCACAACGGCCTCAAGAGCTTCGTCGACAGAAAGTTTCTTCTTACGTGCATGCTTTGCCGCAGTAGCACTATCACGGAGCACCGTAAGAATAGTACCCTCTACCGGCTTGCGCACTGCCTGGAAAGCAACTTCCACAGCATGAGAGAACGACGAATCAATACTCTCAGCGGTAATAGCGTCGTAGCCAACGCTTCCCTCGCATAGTCCTCTGAGGATCTGCGAAGTAATAACACCCGAGTTTCCACGTGCACCCATGAGTGCACCGGTAGTTATAGCTTTACGAATTTCCGCATTATCGGCCCCAATAGGCAGACGCGCGAGGTTCTCAACCACGGTCTCAAGCGTCAGCGACATATTGGTGCCCGTGTCTCCGTCGGGTACGGGAAACACATTCAAGCGATTAATCTCATCCTTGCGCTCGCTCAAGGTCTTGCTTGCCGAGGCGATGGCATTGAGCAGGTCGTTCGCGGTATAGGATTCTGGCATGGTGGGTCTATCTCTCCTTAGCGTGGAGCGCTGCGCAAAGATGCCCCCTCTTGGGACCATCCGTGCACAGGGCTCGCTTAACTGATCCGGTCGCGGCGGCCTATTTGCGCACCTTGACGCCCTGCACGTGCACCTCAACACCGTCGAGGGGGACGCGTGCGTATTCCTTTAAAGCAAACGTCACCTGGTCAACGAGGTTCTGAGACACGGTATTAATATTTGTGCCGTACTCGATAACCACATAAAGTTCGACGTGTACGCCTGTTTCGGTCGCAGTGACCACAACTCCACGGCGCAAACGCGAAGTAGGAAGTATCTTCGCAATGCCGTCAGCTGCAGACGGAGCAGCCATACCGACGACGCCGTAGCATTCAAGTGCCGCATTTCCAACCATATCGGCCAGAACATCATTGGCAACATGCAAGTTGCCGGGTATCATAGTGCCCATGGCTTATCCTTTCAAAGCGTAGCACGTTCGCCACGCGGGGTTCGGCCTCACTGCATCGCAGTATACCGCATGGAGGAAACAGTTTCCGACGTACTTGCTTTGACCCCCCTCCATACTACACGAAAAATTCTTGTAAGGTATTCGTTTTATGTGCTATAGTATGAGGGCTTTTTTGTCATCAACGGCTTAAGTCCGTGAAGAAACACAACGAACCTGGAGTGATTACGATGTCTAAAGTTTGCGAAGTTTGCGGTAAGCACCCGGTTGCGGGTCGTAACATCAGCCACTCGCACCGCGTGACGAACCGTGTGTTCCGTCCCAACGTGCAAAAGATCACGATCATGGACAAGGAAGGTCACGTACGCAAGGCCAACGTGTGCACAAAGTGCATGAAGGCTGGCAAGGTCGTGCGCGCCTAACGCGACTTCGCGTTTGCCGTTCTTTTTGATCGGCAGCCTCGCAAATTAAAGCCCGCAAACAGCGGGCTTTTTTGCGTTAGAGCAGCTAACGTGGCTTAAGGTGAAAATCTCCTGCCTACCCGTGGTATAGATTGTTGCGCTCTCCCAAGACAAAAGGGAGAAAGCACAACAATCTATTAATTACTAAGGACGGTACGTGACCTTAGCAAGAGGGCTTTCCCAAATACCCACTTCTTTAAGAGATATATGAGCAGGTAGGGTCTTTTCCAATTCATAGAAGACAACGCGAGACAAATGCTCTGCCGTAGGACTCATGTCATCAAAGGGAGGCACATCATTAATACAACGGTGATCAAAGTTCTCGAGAACCGCGTGTAGATCGCGCTTGATACTTTTAAAATCGTAAAGCAGCCCCACTTCATCGAGATGCTGGCCAACAATAACCACTTCAACATCCCACGTATGACCATGTAGATATCGACATGGTCCATCGTAGCCAGGCAGCGCATGGGCTGCATCGAAGTGATCTTTCACCAACAGTTCGTAGTGACCCCCATGACGCAGGTGCGAACTGCCCGTAAGCCTACCCGGGCCATCGTAAGATACATTCTTACGCACCGTACGATCAAATATCTCGTCGTCTTGCTGCATTTCTTCTTTCCTGTCTGTTCTGTATTAGCTTTATGCGACCACAAGCAAACGCTTGCAATGTGGGCACGTACCTAGTGGCGCCTGCGTTTTTAGATCGATAAGACGTCCACCGTCAATAACATTACGGCACACACCGCAACGTCCGTCCATCAAGCGCCCCACAGCAACACCACCACTTCGTGCGGCCGTTTGCTGGTAGGCCACGCGCAATTCATCAGAAAGCGACGATTCCAGACTACTACGTTCAGCAGTAAGGCGAGCAATGCCAGCCTGCAAGCTACCACCTTCTTGCTGAAAAGAAGCAATAGCCGCAGCTTCCTGCTTCTCCAGTTCGTCGAGGGCGGAAGACACCTGACTCTGTATACCCTCAATCTTCGCCAATTCTTCGCCTACTTTACCGAGCTCTTCTTCCAATACGTTACGACGCTTTGCAAAACCGTTCAGCTCTTTAGTGCGAGCTTCAACACTACGATAGTCACCACGCTGTTCGTCGATAGACTGCTGTACACTACGCTGCTTTTCAACAAGGCCCGCATCTTCATCTTCCAGTTTGGCAGCTTTCATCTCAGCGGCTGTACACAGCTTAGCTACTTGATCCCTCTTTTGTTCGATAGAACGCTTCTTCTGTCGCGTCGCAAGGATAGTCGCACGCTGAGGCAGTGCCTCGAGCTCTTTTTTCCGCTTCAGAAGCTCGAGGTCGATCTGCTGCATCTGTAGCAGCGTAGTCATTTGTTCGATGGTTGCTCGCATGCGCTTCCTTCTCTTCGTCTCTCTCGTGCGTTGTCGATACCAGCCAGTGGGTTAGACACGCCTTGTTTCTGGGTAAGACCAGTTATCTCCCTGATCTAATATAGTAATAAGGTCGCCGGGAACCCCCGCCCCCTCGACCGCAGCAGCCAACACCGTCGCAAGAGGCAACTCGCTGGTATCGTGACCCAACTCGATAATTGCAAGACCCGCCTGCGAAAGCGCCAAGGCTTCATGATACTTCATTTCGCCACACACTAGACAATCCACCTGATCCCGCAAGGCAATCTTCGCTTCATCTCCCGCTGCGCCCGTGCACGTAACAACACGCTCGAGCTCTCGGGAAAAATCGCCCCATACGCGCGGTTGACGCCCAAACACCGATGTACAACGGGCAGCAAGCTGCCCCAGCGTTAGTACCCCATCGGAAGCTTTTATTACACACAACTGCCCATAGCCCTTCCGCTTGGTAGCAAAAAGGGGTGATACCACGCTTTTAAACTGCAGATTCAGCATACCTGGCAACACGCGCTGAGCCTCCACGCTCACGTCAAGAGATGTGTGATAGGAAAGAAGCGCTACTCCGCGACTAATTGCCGCCCATACCAATGCGCCAGAATTTGCCGCTATCGACGATGCGGGCAAGAAGGACTCAGGGGCTTTCAAATAGGCGGGGTGATGCGTCACCAAAACGTTTGCTCCCAGATCGGCAGCATCCTCTACCGTCTGCACGGTTGGATCCAGCGCCACGGCCACACGCTTCACGATACAAGCAGGATCACCCACCGTCATGCCGGTGCGATCCCATTCCTCAGCATCGGCAGCTGGAAAATCTTTCAGTAACGCACGCTCCAATCCGCCCACCGTAATGGCAGCTATCGGTTTAGAGAGAGGACCCGATGCTCGCTGAGCCAAGCCAGCCTGTTCTTTTTTCCTCTTCGGTCCAACCATGTCGATCAACCTCTTTCCTCTTGTCGGATAGGCTTATTCGTCTATGGTTCGATAGTAATGGTGCGACGGTCTCCGTCGGCTGTCGGCACCGTTACCGTTCGATAACCAGCTTCGTACATAAGACGGTATCCCGCACGTATATCACGCGCAACATGGTCGGGACGATGCGCATCGGTACCCACGGTACACGGCACGCCAGCACGGCAAAACGCTGCCAGCAATGCCGGCGCAGGAAACATTTCCTTGCAGGCGTAGTACTGTCCCGATGTGTTCACTTCCACCATGCGGCCAGCCGCGGCGCATGCCTCGGCGGCCTGTTCGTAGAGCGGCTGCAGGTCATAGGTAGGATAGTAATTAAACTTCTTCGCTAGATCGGGATGGGACATAATGGTAAAGGGACAACTCGAAGACACCGCATCGCACCATAGATCAAAATAACGACGCCAAATAGCATCAGGAGCACCCGGCTCCTCCCAACGATCTCGCTGAGCAGGGTCGTCAAAGGGCCACAAGTCCACAAAATGCACCGATCCCAATATCACCGAAAACGGCGCTAAATCTGCCTCCGTAATAATACGATCTTCACAATCGCCCAACCAATCGAGCTCACATCCCGTAAGAATCTCGAGATTCGGATGCTTCGCTCGCGCCGCATCTAAAGCAGAAAAATACTCATCCAATTTATGCTTAGGCATAGATAGATAAGCTCGCGGATCTACTGCCAATGTCAGCGGGTAATGTTCGGTTACAGCAATAGTGGTAATGCCAGCCGACTCTGCCGCACTAACCAACTCCTCGACCGTTCCCTCCGCATGCCCACAAAGCATGGTATGCGTATGAGTGGTTATCAATTCCATATGTCAACTCCAATCAAGCGCCGAAGAGAGAGCTTCGACAAAGGCATCGATATCGGCCTCGGTAGTGTAGCGACCCATCGAGACACGCAGTGCACCGTGAGCCCGGTCGTTGTTCACCCCTAAAGCGCGCAGCACATGGCTCGCATCGAGCGAATGCGACGAACAGGCCGAACCACCCGAAACCCCGAATCCCTTCATGTCTAACCGCAGAATAAGCGTCTCGCTCTCCATGCCATCCACCAATACATGCACGATGTTTGGCAAGAAGTTGATACTCCCCGGTTCCACTTCTACTGTCGCCTGAACACCGTCAATCGCGACAAGCGCCGCATACAGCTTGTCGCGCAGTATACGCAGGCGTGCCGCCTCATCTTCCTGGAGAGCAACGGCGGCATGGAGCGCTGCCGCAAAGCCTACGATGCCAGCCACGTTCTGCGTACCACTACGCCGGCCTGCTTCTTGACCACCACCAAGCATAAAGGGAATAAACGGCGTACGCGCCTTGAGGTACAGTAAACCCACACCCTTAGGACCGCCTACTTTATGAGCCGAGAGCGATGCGGCATCCACACCAAGTTTTTTTAGATCAAGAGGATCTTTACCCAGAGATTGCACCGCATCGGTATGAAAGAGCGCGCCCCCATCATGAGCAACCCGCGAAAGTTCAGCAATGGGCTGAACACTGCCCACCTCGCTATTTGCTGCCTGCACCGACACGAGCACCGTATCTGCATCGATAGCTTTTTCGAGGGCACGTACCTCAACGAAGCCCCTTCGATTTGGTGCCAAACGCGTCACGCGGAAGCCTTGCGATTCCAGCCGTTTGGCCGGAGCCAGCACGGCATCGTGCTCAATAGCAGTGGTAATAATGTGAGGTACAAAATCGCCCGCTCCGCACCGACGGCGTTCTTCTACAGCACCACAAGCTATACCAAACAATGCCGCATCGTCAGCCTCGGTGGCACCAGAGGTGAAAACGATTTCGTCGGGACGTGAAGCTCCCAGATCGCGCATCACGCTGCGACGCGCGTCTTCCATTGCCGCAAAAGCTGCGCGCCCGGGTGCATGGAGCGAATTTGCATTGCCCCCCACTCCCAGGTTAGCCAAGCCGGGCACCATATAGGGTTCCATGGCCTGAGCAGCCTCCACACCGAGAGGTGCCGTAGCTGCCCAGTCAAGATAAACGTAGTTATCCGATACAACAGCAGGCATGTCTTATGCCTCCTTCTGGGTTGCAAGTGCAGCCAAACGCGCTTCATCGGCTACGGCAGCAATATCAGCAATAGCACGTGCCGGATCGTCGGCGGCGTATACAGCATTGCCGCACACAAGCACATCTGCCCCTGCGGCAGCCACACGAGCTGCAGTAGATAGCCCTATACCACCATCAACTTGTATCAGGGGCGCATTACCTACCACACGCGCCATCTCTACCACGCGAGACACTTTGTCTTCCGTGCCTTCAATATAGCTTTGACCAGAAAAACCGGGTTCAACACTCATGATCAACACCATGTCCAGTTCGGATATAATCGGCGCCAGCACTCCCGTTGGGGTATGCGGCTTCAAGCTAATGGCTGCTTGCGCTCCGGCAGCATGTATCGATGCAACCGCACGAGCTAATCCGTCGGCGTCCAACACCTCGGCATGCACGGTAACAAAGTCTGCCCCGGCATCTAAAAACCACGGTAGCTGCTCAAGTGGATTAGTAATCATTAAGTGCACATCTAACGGCAGCGATGTCGCGCGCCTTAGCTGCTTTACCACTGGCACACCCATGGTAAGATTCGGCACAAAGTGCCCATCCATAACGTCGATATGAACAAATCCCGCGCCAGCTTCTTCAATCAGCGCCACATCACGTCCCAGCTGCATAAAGTCTGCCGACAGCAGTGACGGCGCTATTTTCACCGGTTCGAACATACGAGGCTCCTTTGTCACCCATGCATTTTGGTTCATTTTAACGCATGGCCCGAAGCCTTCCTTTGCAAGTCGGGCAGGCGGGTGAAATCAACACGCACAGCCCCACTCACATGACACCTCGGTACAGAAGCCAGCTGTTTGCACTAAGTAAGGGGTTTGCACACTATAATGCAAATATTGCCAATGGAAAGAAGGTGCACCGTGGCCCCCACTCCGCTTTCGTACTTCACCTATCATATGCCACTCGGCCGCCTTACTATCGGTTCTAACGGACAGGCTCTCACTTCCATAGCCTTCGGCGAGCAGCTGCTGCCGGGCGAAAAACGTGCCACTGAACTGACAAACCGAGCTGCTAATCAGCTACAGGAGTATTTTGCGGGCAAACGCCACTCATTCGATCTTCCCCTCGCTCCCGAAGGCACCGACTTTCAAAAACGAGTATGGAAAGCAATCGAGGAAGTGCCATACGGCCAAACGCGCTCCTACAGCGACATTGCACGCGCTGTCGGAAACCCAACGGCATGCCGCGCTGTCGGTGGCGCAAATAATAGAAACCCGCTACCCATCATCATACCCTGCCATCGCATTATAGGTACGAACGGTGCATTAGTGGGATACGGCGGCGGTGCAAAAATTAAGTCATACTTACTTAAATTAGAGCGGCGCGGGATAGAATCCAATTACTAAGGAAGGGCTCGTTCTCATCCCCGATGCTATCACTTATAATCGGTAGCACTCAAACAGCCACCTGTTGGGGAACAAGAGAGGAATCTTTTCAGTGAGCGGATACGTTTCGAACATCATAGTGGGATTTTTAACCTTTCCCCTTATCGCCGCCGTGATTACTCTACCCTATATGATTTACCAGTACCGTAAATTTGGCTCCATTCCGTGGCTACGTTCGCTTATTGTATACTCATTTGTATTCTATATGTTAGTAGCCTACTACATGGTTATTTTGCCATTGCCCGAAGACCGCTCAGCTTTCGTGTCTTACGCAGCTACGCCGCAGTTGATTCCCTTCAATTTTGTAAGGTTGTTCCTCGACTCAACGACCGCCTCTATCTCCGACCCCTCAACCTGGAAGGCCTTACTGCACGATCCAAACGTTTATGAAGCTTTTTTTAACGTTTTACTACTGGTTCCGCTGGGCATATACTTACGTTACTACTTCAGGCGTACCTGGTGGCAGACGCTGCTTATTGGATTTGCTACTACCCTTTTCTACGAACTTTCGCAGCTTACGGGGCTATGGGGTATGTACGAACACCCCTATCGCTTGTTTGACGTAGATGACCTCATGCTGAACACTTTGGGAACCATGGTAGGATTTTGGCTTGCAGGCCCCGCCCTGCGAGCGCTTCCTGACATACGTCTCGTAAACGAGGAAGCCCGCGAAGCAGGCATACGCGCCAGTATCACCCGCCGAGCGCTGTCGTTTTTCATTGACCTAATGATTGCTGGAGCGGCATCGACACTTGTTCTGTTCACCACGGGAATACTGGGAGCACCCGACGCTTTGACGGCAAACGGAATTTCTTGGAGCGAGGTCCAAGCTTGGGCAAGCCGCATGTGCTTGCTTCTATTCTTCGTCGTTACACCAATATTCACACAAGGCCAAACCCTCGGACAGAAACTGCTACGCCTACGTATCGTGCGCCACGATGCTTCTCCGGCACATTGGTATCACTATCTCGCTCGGTATGGCCTTCTCTACCTCTTCGTCACTACGCCGTTGGCAGCACTGGTTGGCATTGTGGGGCTAAGCCCCACAAATTCCTCCGAGATGAGTGCCACCAGCACCTTCGTTGCAAACCATCAGAGTAGCCTCGTTGCAATTTGGCTACTTCTCATGGGAGCATGGGCTCTTTCTCTCATCGTGCGCGCCTTTCGCTCCGCAATAAAGAAGAATTCTTTCGTTATGCTTAACGGACTCTTAAGCAACACGCGAGTCATGACTGAAGAAGGTGTGTGTGCCGAACGCGAACGACGGGTCGTACTAAACGTGAGCGAAGTAGCTACGCTAGAACGCATGATAGCTGCCGATGGCACAACAATGTCTGTACTTATGAACCGCGCAGGACATGCGGTGTGCAACGAAGTGTGTGCACACGTGCCTGATCCAGCCCCCATCGTTGTACTCACCGGAACCGGCAACAACGGCGGTGATGGGTGGGTGGCGGCACTCGAGCTAGCACGCGCTGGCTACCCAACTACCCTCATTGCATCCAACCTAGCAGAGCGACTAACTACCGAACCGGCGCGATCCACCGCACAAGAGGCATTTGCTGAAGCCAGCGCACTAGGCTTACCCTTACACGTGCTTATAGCCCCCGACACCGACATTCTTACCGACACTCTCGATCAGGCTGAAGCGGTAGTGGATGCCATACTGGGTACCGGATTTTCCGGCAGCGAAGTACGTGAACCTTTTGCCACTTGGATACGAGTTGCGAATCGCCGACGCTTTGAAGGTAGTCGCAGTAAAGGAAGAGGACACCACCGCAAGCGTACACACGAACGTGCCCAGCACGAACGTCCCCTTAAAAGCTTACCCCCTAAGGCAAAAAATGCTCCCTTCGCCTTAGCTATTGACACACCCAGTGGACTTTCCGCCCAAACTGGAATGGTGGGCTGTCCAACTTTTTCTGCCGACAGAACCATAACCATGTTGGCCTACAAACCAGGGCTCATAGCCACATCCACCACTCCCTGGACAGGTGGCGTAAAGCTAGCCAAATTGGAAATAGATACCTCCGCTTACCTCGAAGCAATAAAGAAATCTTCAGAAGAAACCAGCGAGACATAACAAAAGTAGCACCTTCGAATCAATAAGCAGAATAATGAACTAAGCTCAAAAAATACCCTCCTTTAGTTGGGGGGACCAAAGGAGGGTCTTGCAGTACGCACTGAGGAGAAGGAAACGGTGCGTATGCTTCACGTGTCCGTCGGGATTTGAGAGAGAGAGGGGGGGTTCACACGAGAGACGAGACGGCGGACGCACAGAGAATTTTCGTTTTTCAAGCACGCGCCCACTCTCTCGAGGATAGCAAAAAGAGAAAATGGTTAAACTGCTTCGGTGCGGTACTCACCTTAAGGCATGACCCTTTTACATGCAATGCGGTTACCCATTTGGTAAAAGCTCGGTAAACACGTTGTCATTAGGTCGAAAGAAAAGAAACAGAAGCTACCGTCAGAGTACGTAAGCCTGCCGTTCACGCCCACACACCCGCCAACCAAGTAAATATTTTGTGCGCTATACTAAAAAAGGGAGACAAGCGACAGAGGGAGCTTATATGAAATGGGGCGCAAACCTTTACAAGCTGAAGCTCGACACCATTGAGGCGCACGACAGCAGCTTACTCGAACAAATGCATTTGGCAGTCGGAAAACGCAGCACAACCGCCGCATTGCGCATTTTAGACTTGGGGTGCGGTACTGGCACCCATATCGACGCCCTGTCAAAGTTTGGCAACGTTACCGGTATCGACGACTCCCCCGCCTTAATTAAGCAGGCACAAAAGAAGCACCCCACTGCCAACTTCATCGTTGTCGATAGGTGCACACTACCCTTCGACGATTCATTCGACGTGGTATTTTCTGACAATGTGTTTCATTGGTTACCCGACCAAGTAGCGCTATTAAAAAGCGTAGCTACCGCATTATCAGACGGTGGCATACTCGTAGCAGAAATGGGGGCTGAAGGAAATATTACCCATGTCGAAGCCGGCTACACCTGGGCACTAAAACAACATAGCGGCGACTATTCGTGTCAATTCTGCTTTCCCCGCGAGGCATCCTACCGTCGCTTATTAGGCATTGCTGGATTTGAAGTTGAGTTTTCTGAAGTGTTCGATCAGCCCACGCGCCTTGCTCAAGGACGTGTCGGACTGCGGCTACTGGCCGAGCAACTGTTTACACGCAGCCTACGTCTTTACCAAGAGGAGGAGCGTAAGGCAATTCTAGACGATCTCGAACGAGCATGCGAAAGTAATCTTTGGGACGCACGTACGGGTTGTTGGACAATTGATTTTCGTCGCTTACGCTTTACTGCTCGCAAAGTACGGAACACAAGCAAAGCCGGGGGTGCCTCACAGTTGAACATACTGGGGACATAAACCAACTCAAACTAACGTCTAAAGAACTACGGGACAACCAACCAATTTTATCTCCAGCTTAAAGCCCGTAAAACTCCGTTGTAAGCGGACGACCCGTAAGGTCACCTACCACCTCACGCGGATCAGCGCCTTCCCATACGATACTGCGTACCACATCGGTAATAGGCAACTCTACATGGTACTGCGCCGAAAGCGTAGCTATGGTACGACAGGCAAGCGCGCCTTCGGCCACCATATGCGTCTGCAACGTAAAATCATCCAGTGTGCCACCTTCAGCCAGCAGCTTACCAAAACGACGATTACGCGAATGTTCAGAAGTACACGTAGCAATAAGATCACCGGTTCCCGCCAATCCCATACACGTAATAGCCTGACCACCGGCCTTCACCACCAAACGGCTCATCTCGGCCAAGCCGCGGGTCATGAGCATGGCAGCTGTATTGTCGCCGTAGCCAATACCGTAGGAAAGACCTACCGCAATAGCAATGACATTCTTAAACGCAGCACAAAGTTCTACCCCACACACGTCATCACTAATATAAGTACGAAATGTTTCGCTTGCAAACAAATCACGGAAAAACGTTGCCGTGGCCTCTGTCGGACTTGCAACAACCGTTCCAGACGGGATTTTTCGAATAACTTCTTCAGCATGGTTCGGACCTGAAAGTACAGCCAATCGACCAGGATTGCCCAACTCTGCTTCGAACACTTCTACGGGCAGAAGGCCACTCTCCTCCTCTACTCCCTTTGAGCAGATAATCAAAGGAAAGTCTCCATCCACGAGACCCTCAAGTTTTTGGGCTACCTCACGCATGAGGCTCGACGGCGTAACAACCACACATGCCTGTGTACCCTCAAGTGCCTCTTGGTAAGACGACGTAGCCACAATGCGTTCATCAAGAGCGACGTCGCTTAAATAACGCACGTTGCGGTGATGGAGGTTCACTCCTTCCACTACTTCAGACTTTCGTGCCCACAAGCGCACATCGTTTCCATTGTCCGCCAGCACTTGGGACAAAGCGGTACCCCAAGATCCCGCACCAATAACGGCCACGTTCATGGCAGACCTACACTTTCTTCTTTTTGTCGCCAATGCGACTTTCCGTGCCAGCACGCAAACGCTTGATATTCTCGCGATGTGCCCAGACAACCGTAAGGCCTGCAATAGAACAGAACATCACAGCTGGCCAATCGCCCCAGAAATAATACAAGCCAAAGAACGGACATGCGCCAGCAGCCGCGATGGAGCCGATGGACACGCGCTTGGTAAGCACCACCAATACGATGAAGATAGCAAGCTCAAGACAAGCTCCCACTACACCATAGGTCACAAACAAGCATCCCACCGCCACAGCGATACCTTTGCCACCCTTGAAGCCAAGCCACGGGCTAAAGATATGGCCCCACACACAACCTAAAAATGCTAAGGCTAGCATAGTGTCATAGCTGACCAGCGCGCTAGGATTGAGACCTTCACCCGGTAAGAAAAACAAGCAAAAGAGCCAGGCGAAGACCCCCGATAGCAAACCCTTACCAAAATCCAGCACAAATACCGAGTATCCGCCCACTTTTCCCATCGTTCGGATGGCATTGGTGGTACCAATATTTCCGCTACCATGATCGCGAATATCGGTGTGGTAGAACACCTTGGAGATGATGAGGCCAAAGGGAATTGACCCCAGAAGAAAAGATGCAACAAACAATCCCGCAGCAACGAGCAAATCTAGCATCTATCTCCCCTAGTCCTTCTTCTTGAACTTCATTTTGATAGGAGTGCCCTCGAGATCGAATGCTTCGCGCATACGGTTTTCAAGGAAACGCTCAAAGTTATCGGTAACAACATCGGGGCGGTTCGCGAAGAACGTGAAAAATGGCGGGCAAGTTCCTGTTTGCGTGACATACTTCATGCGCAAAATGACCTTACCCTTGGTAACGGTATGGCCCGATTCTCTGATACCCGCAAGCCAGGTATTAAGTTTGTTGGTAGGAATCGTCTGGCTGAAGTTTTTGTAGGCGGTATCAAGTGCATCCCAGATGCGATCAACCTTCTTGCCTGTAAGCGCAGATATAGCTATGACGGGCGCGTAACCCACAAACATCATGCGATCAGCAATACGCTCGCGTATCTCAGCCTTAGCCTCAGGGCCTTCCACAAGATCCCATTTATTCAAAACGATAACCATGGCACAACCACGCTCGAGCGCATATCCGGCAACACGCTGGTCTTGATCGGTCAGACCAAGGGTCGAGTCGATAACCAACAGCACCACATTGGCGCGGTCGATGGCGCGCATAGCGCGCACATAACCATAATACTCAACATCTTCGTCAATCTGGCTTTTACGTCGCAAGCCTGCCGTATCAACAATGGTATAACGTGTGCCTTCGTGCACAATGTGGGTATCAATAGCGTCGCGCGTTGTGCCAGCAACATCCGACACAATGGATCGATCGTTTTGCGTAAGCCTGTTCGTTAACGAAGACTTGCCTGCGTTCGGACGACCAATGATGGCGACATTGATGGACTGATCGCTCTCGTCGTCGTCTTCCGGCATCTCTACCTGACGCAGCGCCTCCACAATGGCATCCAGTAAGTCTCCCGTACCATGGCCATGCGTGGCCGATACCGCCCAGGGGTCACCCAGACCCAGCTGATAAAACTCCCACAACTCGTCTTCACGATTCGGGGTGTCCATCTTATTAACGGCCAAAAATACCGGCTTCTTTGTCTTGCGCAAGATGCGCGCAACTTCCTCGTCGTCAGCATTAATACCCGTCTTACCATCCACCAGAAACACAATAGCATCGGCTTCATTTGCACCAGCAATCGCCTGATTACGGATGGAACCCTGGAAGGCATCGTCGTCGCCCATCTCGATACCACCGGTATCAACAAGCTTGAACGGCACGCCATTCCAATCGGCTTCATGATACGAGCGGTCACGCGTAACGCCACGCATCTCATGTACTATGGCCTCGTCGGCCTGGGCTATACGGTTCACAAAGGTGGACTTGCCGACATTCGGCCGTCCAACCACCGCAACGAGTGGTAGGGGCATGGTGACACCTCACAAATTGGTTCGGTCAAAGCCGGGCTAGCGCCCAGCCAGGTCGACGATTTCCCTCAGGAAATCTGACGCATTACAGGATACCACGGCAAGTGGTACACCTGCGGCCTTCTCCATATCCTCCAAACTCATGTCATCAAGCGTTACCGCGCTGTCGTTGAATACAACGCGCGGAATAACAAAGAGAGGACGGAAATTTTCCTCAGTTCGGGCAGAAACGCAAGTATTTTTTACCGCAGCTACAATATCGCAGCCACAAAGGAGGCCGGTAACATCAACGTTGCCACCAAAAAAGTCATTTTTTACAAATAAAGGCTTAAAGCATGATGCCACGGCACTACGCGCAGCCAGAGGACCCAAGAACTCGCGCGTAGCGCACCCAGCAATATAAAACACCCGCAATCCCACATGCTCGAGAGTTGCGGCAGCCTCCCCAGGAAGGCCGAGACGCTCTGCCTCTTCCCAATCGTCCACGAACGAACGAATAATACCCACGCCATCTTCAAACATTCCAAAGTCACCATACTGTTCAGCAGGGGGAAGGTTTTCTAAAAGTCGACTTCCGTACGCATTATGATAGAACTCATCGGCAGGATAGGCCCACAGGGTGCCACGCTCATTCAAAGCCTGCTGCTGAAAGGGAACAACTAAGTCCATAACAGCCCGCGATGACACGGGGTCGTTAAAGCTGTGATCAAAACAGCTTTGGTGCTTAGTGAATCCTAGAGGGACGATACATATATCGAGAATACCGGGGCGCTCATAGGCCCAAGCTAACGTATGCTCAAGCACCGCACCATCGTTTTGATCGGGTACAAGCACAATCTGGGCGTGAAACTGAATACCCTGCTCCAGCAACCGCTCAAGGACGTCGATGCCATGCTGAGCGTGGCGCCCAATCATGCGGCGGCGAACTTCAGGGTTGGCTGCATGCAACGATAAACGTAGCGGAGATATTTGCTGCTCCACAATGCGCGCCTCATCCTTAGCGCTCAGGTTTGTGAAGGTAACGAAGGTACCTGCAAGGAAGCTCAGGCGGAAATCATCGTCACGCAGAGTGAGGGACGGACGCATATCGTTGGGTAGCTGACGCATGAAGCAGAACGTGCAGGCATTGCGGCATTGCTTGACCCCGTCGAACACGACGCCATCGAACTCAAAGCCCCAATCCTCACCCGGCTCACGCGTAAGCTCAACCTCGCCCACGTCGCCCTCAAGATCGATATAGCCCAGCACAATCTCGTCATCGGCAGCAAGCCAGCGCCAGTCTATTATGTCGCGAAGAGGAAAACCATCAACTGAGCTAACGAAGCAACCTGGCTCAAAACCCGCATCGTCAGCAGGCGAATGGGGCGCGATAGCTATCACGAGCGCGCGCGAAGACAGCGTAAGATTTCGCGGCTCGCTCATCTCGCGCTCAGCATCGACTGTAGGATAAACGCTCACCTAAAACCTCCCGACAAGAAATAGACGACCAAGTGTACCATACCGCCCGCCGGGCTAAGAGGTGGTTAAATCCACACGTTTACAAAGCCTTCAGTCGGGCAACTACGGCATCGATCTGATCTTCGGGCGTAGATGCTCCGGCCGTAACACCAACAGTTTGACAACCCTCAAACCAAGCTGATTCCAGCTCTGTAGGAGTTTCAACATGGTAGGCACGCGCACACGAAGCAGTACAGATGTCAGCCAAACGCGTGGTATTCGATGAGTTGCGGCCACCGATAACCACGATAGCATCCACGCTGCCCGCCAAGGCGGCAGCTGCCTCTTGTCGCTGACTGGTAGCAAAACAAATAGTATTTTTCACCAAAGGCTCTATCCCACGATCAGTTAAAGCTGCCACAATAGCATCAAGCACAGCACGAGTTTGAGTAGTCTGCACGACAATACCCACAGGGTCAGCTATATCTCCAGGCAGATCGGCGGGATCAGCAACCACCGACACCATGCCACCCGCCTCGCGGGCATAAGCGACCAAACCCTCAACTTCGGGGTGTCCCGCCTCCCCCACTACCACTACATGTCGCCCCTGGGCAGCAAGCGCAGCGGCGGCTTTCTGAGCGCGCATAACATGGGGGCACGTAGCGTCCACCAAAGGTAGACCACTCTCCACAACCGAACGCTTCACCGCTGGGGTTACTCCATGACTGCGAATGATAACCGTACCCCCATCCTGCACCCCAGACACCTCACCTACGGCACTGATTCCGCGCGCAGCTAGATCGCTTACCACCTGCGGATTATGAATGAGAGGGCCCAGCGTATAAGCGCGACTTCCGTCACCTACGCTAGCAAGCGCCAGATCAAGAGCACGCTGCACGCCATAGCAAGCGCCCGCAAATTCGGCTCGAATTACCTTCATGGAAACACCCTTTCTCAACGACAGTTCACGCTCGGTACAATAACCCTCCTACCATTCCTCACGTTGGGAAACACCTTCGCCATCAGGCCACAGCGTCTGGACTACCCCCTTTATGCCGACACAATAGAAGCGACCTCAGATAAGGTAGCTTCTCGTTTTTCTTTAATAGCTGCAACCACCGCTTCGGTGGTGTGTTCGGGAATCGGGTGGGCCGCAAACACTTCTGTAAAATCACGACCACCGGGAAACAGGGAAAGCATGTCAACCTGTTCACGGGGGATACGCTGCGACAAGGCGAAGCACTCACGCATGGCATACCAGGTGCAACCGTCCAAGCGGTCTTCTTTTGGCAGGAAGTCAAAATCGCCTACAAGAAGGGGGCGGCCATATTCAATGGTTATTTTTGGAAAATGAATACATTCACCCTTGCGTTTCACATTCTCGGCATTGCGTACGGTCATGGGTAGAATAGGAACCTTTCCCATCTTAGCAATAAAGGCAGCGCCCGAATGTAATTGAGGATCCATTGAACCTTTGTCACGACGTGTGCCCTCGGGCATAATACCCACAATTTGGCCGGTTTTTAGCATGTGTGTAGCACGCTTGATGGCGGTACGGTCGGCAGCGTCTCGCTTAATGGGGAACGATCCCACACGTGAGAGCACCTGGCCTACTAAGCCACCCGCTTTGGGATACAGATCTTCGCGACCCATGAAGCGTATCCACTGTTTTGGGCGTGTTGCAAGATACATGAAGGCCACATCTAAAAAAGATGTATGGTTGCCAACCACGACCAAGCCACTTTCGCCTTCGAATCCACGGATATTCTCACGGCCATCAACACGGTAGCGGAAGCATATCTTGAACACAAACACCAAGAATCCCCAGATAAGGTTGCCCGCCCAACGGGGTGCCTGCTTGTCTTCAGATGTGCCGTCAAAGGGCATATCCCACATTTTCTCGTAGGGAGTAATCAGGCTCATCGCACACCCTCGGCCGTACCCATTACGGCTCCCTTCGCATAAGCCATCTCACAAATCTGCCCGATAACCTCTTCAATATAACTACCCGTTGAATCAAGGTGTATGGCATCTTCAGCAGGTCTTAAAGGCGACGTAGCACGAGACGAGTCATGATCGTCGCGACGACGCAGGTCGAGCAACACTTCTGCAAAATCAATGGACCCTATGCCACGATCGACGTTCTGGCGAACACGACGATGGGCTCGTTCCTCGTCTGAGGCAGTAAGAAACACCTTCACTTCTGCCTCGGGAAACACAACCGTACCAATGTCGCGGCCCTCTACCACGTAGTCACCCATACGACCAATCCTGCGCTGCTGCTCCACCAAAGCCGTGCGCACAGAAGGTGCGGAAGATACGGGGCTAACGGCACGATCAATTTCGGCCGTGCGAATAGCATCGGTTACATCAACGCCGCCAATAGTTACTCGCTTGGGTACCGGATCGCCCGCATCGTGTCCAAATGCAATATCATAAGAGCGAGCAACCTGACCAAGCGCCACATCGTCATCAAGCGACACCCCGTCAGCAAGAGCACGCCACGCAATAGCGCGATACATGGCACCGGTATCCAAACAAGAAAAGCCGAGCTTCTTTGCCACTGCCTTAGCAACCGTGGACTTCCCAGCCCCACTCGGGCCGTCAATAGCGATAATCATCGCACCAACCTTTCAATGTCTCCCAAAAACTGGGGATAACTTATTTTCACAGCATCGAAGTTCTCCACCATCACGGGTACCTTACCAGTAAGCCCTACAAGTGCCCAGGTCATTGCCAAGCGATGATCGCCACCGGAATCAAGCACTACCCCTTCAGGCACCACCAGACCGGGTTGCCCCTCAATGTATAAATCGTTGCCATCGATATAAGCCTCCACCCCTAAGCGCTCAAGCCCTTCAACTACTGCAGCCAAACGATCGGTTTCCTTCACACGCAACTCGCCCACCTCGCGAAAGACGGTCACTCCGCGTGCGCTAGCAGCCACCAGTGCCAATACCGGAACCTCATCAACAATGGAGGCAATTTTTTCAGCTGGTACTTCGCAGCCATGTAGGTCCGCCGTATAACGCACCGAAATGGTACCGAAGGGCTCCTTACCTGCCGCCCCTCTTCGCTGCACAGACACGTCGGCGCCCATACGCTCCAACGTACGCGTAAAACCGATACGAGCGGTATTGAGGCTAACATTCTCCACCTGAATGGCACTACCACGCTTAAGCACCGCAGCACATACCAAGAAAGCTGCCGAGGACGGATCGCCAGGAACCTGTACCTCACAGGCTTTAAGAGTTTGTGGACCCGTAACACTCGCTGTGCAGTTGGCAGCCGTCGTTGGTACACCAAACTCCGGCAACATAAGTTCAGTGTGATTTCGCGAAGGAGCCGGCTCATTCAGAGTAGTCGTACCCTTTGCATAAACTCCGGCCAACAACACCGCAGTTTTCAACTGGGCAGATGCCATCGGAGCATCATAGGTAATGGCGCGCAAGTCGCGTGTACCCATGACGGTAAGTGGCAGCGTTTCGCGCCCCTCAGGCAAAAAACGTACCCCCATCTTCATGAGGGGAGCAGTAATACGCCGCATGGGACGACGACTGAGCGACTGATCGCCCGTAATCTCAACCGGTATCTCCCACGGTGCCAGCACACCCATAAGAAGACGGGCGGTAGTGCCCGAGTTGCCGCAATCGACAGCACCCTCAGGTTTACGCGGACCCACCGCACCCCATCCGATCACCCCGCCAGCTAAGCTGCCGTCAGCCTGCTTCTCCAGTAATACCTGTGCGCCTAATTGCTGCACCGCCGCCACCGATGAGCGAACATCGTCTGAATCGAGTACACCCGTAAGGTGCGACGTGCCATCGGCCATAGCCGCGAACAGCACAGCTCGGTGAGAAATAGACTTGTCACCCGGCACGACAGCGGCGCCTTCAAGCGGCCCCGACAGAGGAGATATAACCGACATAGCCGAACAGGCGGTATCAAGTGACATGAGTATGCTCCTTTGCAGAAAGAGGACTGAACGATACCGAAAAACCGGCACCAATAAGTTGGGACGAAAGCTGACCGATATCGCCTTCGTCGGTGAGAACGAGGCTGAGTACCGCACTATCGGCGGTTAGGTGGTCAATCTCGATAGACTGAATATTGCAACCAACCGAACTTGCGATAGTGGTAACCTCAGCCACCACGCCGGTGCGGTCTTCCATGGGAATACGCACCTCAAGCAGCTTTTCAGTAGAGGGCACCCACGTGGCAGGCAGGGCGCGACGAGCTTCAGCTGCTTCGGCGAGCAGCTCTGTCAAACGAACACGGTCACCAGCAGCAAGTGCCTCTTCAAACGAAGCGATAATGCCCTGAATTTCAACCAACCCAGCGGAAAGCGCCTCGACGTTATCAAAAGCAATACCACACCAAAGTTCCGGAGAACCAGCAGCAATGCGCGTAGAGTCTTTAAATCCGCCAGCAGCCAAGCGCATAAGCGCTTGTTGATCGTCGGCGTGGCGGCACGCAAGCTGCACTAACGAAGATGCCATAATGTGAGGCACGTGACTCACCACAGCAACCGCACGATCATGGTCTTCACGTGGTAGAGCGATAACGCGTGCACCCACCGAGGTAACCAACTCATGCAGGCGCGGGAAATGTTCGGCTGGCGTAGTTGCATCGGGACAGAGTATCCAGTGTGCTCCTTGGAACAAATCGGCGCGAGCACCTTCAATACCGTTCACTTCAGAACCAGCCATAGGATGCCCTGGCACGTAGTTTTCTGGATACGGCAGCAAAAGTGCTGCACTGCGGGAAATACCGGCTTTTGTTGAGGCGGTGTCTGTAATAATGCCGCGGAAATCCCATGCAGCCAAGCAATCGAAATACCCCTCAACGACACCCACTGGCACAGCCAATACCACCAAATCGCAGTCTTTCCTCACAAATTGTTCGAACATCGGGGCATCAGGTGTCGCGGTATAACTTACCCAGCCACGCTCCTGCGCGGCAGCACGCGTACGTGCATCAAGATCAACACCAAGAACCTCAATATCGGGTTGTGCGGCATGTACCGCAGCAGCAAACGAGGCACCTATCAGGCCTAATCCTACGACAGCGATACGCCGGATACCCGAATGACCGCTCTGCTGGTTTTGCGAGCCTTTCATGGGTGCGAAGACCGCCCTTTCTTTGAGGTCGTATGCTGGACGCGCTCACGTTTTTCGCATACGCGCCTCTCTCAGTTATTCTAGCATTATAGACGGGTGTTCACAGACCGTTCACGAGCGGCCCGCCGCTTGATTGAGCGCGGTCACCTCGGCTACATCCAGCAGACGCCACTGCCCTCTCGGCAACTGACCAAGCTGAACAGGGCCAAACGTGTCGCGATGCAAGGCCAACACTGGGTGACCAATAGCATCAAGCATCCTCCTCACCTGACGCTTCCTTCCCTCGTGCAGACCAACACGCACCACCGATCGCTCCTTTATTCGTGCTGAGCAAGCCCGTAAATACTGACGAGAAGCTCCAGCAGGTGCGACAGGTGGTACATCCAAAGCCACAAGTGCGTCTCGCGCCCGATCGTCCTCCAATAATTCCACTTCCGCAGGAAGCGTCAAACCATCGTCTAGAACAATACCCTCGCGCAGATGTGCCAACTGCCCCGGCGTAGGCGTACCCTCCACCAACGCGGTATAGAACTTTGTTACATGGCCACTTGGCCGCAAAAGGGTATGACCTAGTTCGCCATCGGTAGAGAATAGCAATAATCCCGTCGTATCGCGATCAAGTCTACCGATGGGGAATAGTCCTGGGTACTGCAAAGCTGGCACAAGCCCCGCCACCGTCGGACGTCCCTGCGGGTCAGACATGGTGGTAACGATACCTGCTGGCTTATGCAACATAAGCGTAATGGGACCATCACTCAGCCGCACCGTCATGCCGTCCACTGCCACCTCATCTACCAGTGGGTCCACCTTACTGCCCAGCTCGGTAACAACGATGCCGTTCACGGTAACGCGTCCTGCTGTCATCAAATTCTCAGATCCACGGCGACTAGCGGCTCCTGCGCGCGCAAGAAACTTCTGCAGACGCATGGGCACAATGCGACTCGAGGGCTCTTCTTCGCACTTCTGTAGAGGCAGCGTTTCTCGACGACGCTCTGACTCTTCCCTACTCATCGTCGGTCTCGAAAGTCAGGCTGTCAAAATCAATTTTCTCAACCAATCCAAAGCTTGCGGCCATGGCCCCTGCAAGCATATTCTGAGCCGCAACACTCGGCTCTTTATCGGGATTAGGCGCAATCTCCTGTTCGGGAGCTTGATGTGACGGCATTAATTCGGCCTCTTTCGTCGAGTCATTAGGGAAACTCGTCGCCTCCGAAGTTAACCGAGACTGAAATGACCGTGACTGCTGGGGCGACAGAGTCGTGGAACCTTCTTCGTCGAAATCGAACACCAAGCCATCAAAGTCATCGGCCGCAGGTGTTGCATCATCGGTCACCTGCGCCTCTGGGGAGATATATGATGGCTCACGCGTGGCAGAGAGGCGCTCGCGGATAAATGCGCGCGTCTCGTCGTCGGGAGCGAACTGACCAAGATCGGGCAGATCTGACACCGAGCGTAAACCAAACTTCTCTAAAAATGCACGTGTTGTAGCATACAGCGTTGGACTACCCGGAGTATCGGCCGCACCCGCTTCGCGCACGAGACCCTTTTCTACCAGCGAGTTGATAGAGCTATCGGAATTCACCCCACGCACCGAAGCCACACCCGCGCGCGTAACAGGTTGACTGTAGGCTACGACGGCAAGCGTCTCCATGGCGGCCTGCGAGAGTTTGCGGGTGTCCCATGACAACACGTACTTTTCCACCAATTCGTGGTAAACAGGATGTGTATACAGCCTCCATCCTCCGGCCACCTCGCGCAACTGAACGCCGCGCTCATCGGTTTCAAAACGTGCCTGCAAATCAACAAGAGCACGCTCCACTGCGCCCGGCTCCACTTCCAACATGTCAGCCAGTGCAATAGTGCCTACTGGCTCGTCGGTCACAAACAAAAGCGCTTCAACGGCGCCCGAAATCTGACTTTCTTGCAGTCCTTGGAACATAACCCTTCATTCCTCTTCCCTCACAGAAGCGAGTTTTCTCACGGGTCTGTCGTTGACCTTTAGCATTACTCCCTAACCT
>JAEWYG010000037.1 GCA_023395755.1 Actinomycetes bacterium
TACGAGATGCGCACGCATAAGCGCCTCATCGACATCCTTGAGCCGACCCCTAACACGGTTGACTCCTTGATGCGTCTCGACCTCCCCGCCGGTGTCGACATCGAAATTAAGCTGTAAAGGGGGTCTGCTACCATGATTAATGCTATCTACGGTAAGAAAATCGGCATGACCCAGATCTTTGGCGAGGACGACCGTGTTATCCCCGTCACGGTGATCCAGGCTGAGCCGAACAAGGTTTGCCAGGTTAAAACCAAGGCGACCGATGGCTACGAGGCCGTACAGATGGGCTTCGGCGCCATCAAAGAGAAAAAAGTTAACCGTCCCATGAAGGGCCACTTTGCAAAGCAAGGTGCCGATGCGGTGCGCTACCTGCGCGAGGTTCGCGTTGATGATGCCAGCGAGTATAAAGTTGGCGACGAGCAGACGGTTGCGGCCTTCGGTGAGACCAAGAAGGTCGACGTCATGGGTACGTCTAAGGGTAAGGGTTTTGCTGGCGTTATGAAGCGCTACGGTCATCATGGCGGCCCCGGCGGCCATGGCTCGCACTTCCATCGCGCTCCCGGTTCGGTTGGCCAGTGCGCCACGCCGTCTCGTGTGTTCAAGGGATTGAAGCTCCCGGGTCACATGGGCTGCGAGACCGTGACCGTTAGGAACCTGGAGGTTGTCCGCATCGACGAGGAGCAGAATCTTATCCTCGTGCGCGGCGCCATCCCTGGCGGCAAGAATGGCATCGTTCGCGTCCGCATGGCTTAAAGCGCGGGCTGGAAGAGGAGTTAGAACTTATGACCACGATTGATATCAAAGACGCAAGCGGGAAGAAGGCCGGCACCGCCGACCTCTCCGCTTCCGTGTTCGGCATTGAGCCGAACGTGCCCGTGATGCACACGGTCGTGCGCTCCCAGCGTGCGGCGTGGCGTCAGGGTACGCATGACACCCTTACGCGCGGACAGGTCCGTGGCGGCGGCAAGAAGCCGTGGCGCCAGAAGGGCACCGGCCGTGCTCGTCAGGGCACCATCCGCGCTCCCCAGTGGGCCGGCGGTGGTACCGTGTTCGGTCCGCACCCGCGCTCTTACGCCTTCCGTGTAAACAACAAGGAAGTCAAGCTGGCTATGCGCTCCGCTCTGTCTGCTAAGTTGGCCGACGGTGAGCTTATTGTTGTAGAGGGTTTCGAATTTGAGAAGCCGTCCACGAAGTTGGCTGTTGCTGCTTGTAAGGCTCTGGGGCTCGAGGGACGCGTAACGCTCGTTATCGCTGATGACGATGTTGATACGTACCTGTCGTTCCGTAACATTCCGAAGATGAATATTGTCCCGGTTACTGAAATCAACACCTATGAGCTTGTTGACAACAAGAAGCTCGTGGTGACGGCTGAGGCCCTGAAGTACATCGAGGAGGTGCTTGCATAATGAAGGATCCCCGCGAGGTTATCATCCGCCCCATCATCACGGAGCATAGCTACGACATGATGGAGAAGAACACCTACACGTTCGAGGTAGCGAAAGACTCCAATAAAGTGGAGATCGCCCAGGCCATTGAAGCTATTTTTAGCGTCAAGGTGGTTAAGGTGAACACGCTGAACGTGAAGCCGAAGCCGAAGCGCGTCCGCGTGCAGCTGGGCAAGACCCGCGCCTGGAAAAAGGCCATGGTCACGCTGAAGGAAGGCGATACGATCGAGATGTTCGCTTCCTAAGCTATTGGTTTAAATTGTTTTTGAAAAGCGCCTCGCTTACGCGGGGTGCTTTTTTATGTCGAAGAGTACGTTATCTGCGGATTGATTAAGACTAGCGAGGACGCCAATAAGATAAAATGAAAAGTGGTGAATATCCTTGTAGTTGGTATAGCCGGTGACGTTGGTGTATCGTAAAGACAGCGTGACTATAGAGCAGAAAAGAAAGAAGGCGGGGGAGTGGCTTTTGTCGAGTTCCGGGATGTGCGCAAAGTATACACGATGGGTGAGGTTGAGGTGGCGGCCGTCGATGGGATGACGTTCGACATTGAACGTGGTGAGCTTGTGGTAGTGGTGGGGCCCTCAGGGGCTGGCAAGACAACGCTTCTCAACATGCTGGGCGGCATGGATTCTTGTACCTCGGGGCGCATTATGCTGGATGGACAGGATATTAGCGCATTTTCTGATAAGAAGCTTACCTATTACCGACGCTATGATATTGGATTTGTGTTCCAGTTTTACAACCTAGTGCAGAACTTAACGGCTCTTGAGAATGTGGAACTTGCCTCGCAGATAAGCAAGAATCCACTAGACGAATCCCAAGTGTTGGCGCAGGTGGGATTGGCTCATCGCAAAGACAATTTTCCAGCCCAGCTTTCTGGCGGCGAACAGCAGCGCGTGGCTATTGCTCGTGCGTTGGCTAAGAATCCTAAGCTGTTGTTGTGCGACGAGCCTACGGGTGCTCTTGATTATCAGACGGGCAAGACTATTTTAAAGCTGCTACAAGATACCTGTTACGACACCGGTAAGACGGTAGTTTTAATTACGCATAACGCTGCGTTTACCGCTATTGCCGACCGCGTTATTCATGTGCGTGAGGGGCGCGCGGCTGAAATCGTCTGTAATGAAGCACCCTTGTCTGCTGATATATTGGAGTGGTAGGGCGACGGTTTTGAAACGTGCATTCAATAAAGATATCCTACGCTCGGTGACCCATTCGTTGGGGAGGTTTCTCGCTATTGCAGGCATCGTTGCCTTGGGTACGGGTTTTTATGCGGGGCTGCGCATGACCGCTCCCGATATGAAACTGGCGGCTGACGAATACTATGATGGTACGGCGCTCATGGACATGCGTGTAGTGTCTACTTTAGGACTAACCGATAGTGATATTGATGCGTTGCGGGATGTCGAGGGCGTTGAGAAAGTTATGCCAGCGTATGAGATTGACGTGATGGCAACGATCAATACAGAACAGTACGCCATCCGTGTTCATTCATTGCCACCCGCGGCAGTAAAGAGCGATACGGATGATGGGGTGCACGCTGTTTCTGACGAAGACGATTACTTGAATCGACCTATTCTGGTTGAAGGATCATGGCCGCAGAATGAGGGCGAATGCGTGCTCTCGGCCGATAAGGTTATGAATGCTCCCACGAAAATCGGTGATAAGGTACAAATTACTGAGGGCACGCAGAAGGTTGACGATGTGTTGGCTACCCGTACCTACACGGTAGTGGGCTATGTTCACTCATCGTATTATGTGTCGTCTGCGAGCATGGGTTCCACGTCGCTTGGTTCGGGTGCAATACAGCAGTTCATGTATGTGCCGGAAGGCGATTTCTCAAAAAATCAACCGTATACGGAAGCATTTATAACCGTTTCGGGTGCGGCAAGTGAATTTGCAGGTAGTGATGCCTATGTAGGGTGTGTTGCTGCTGTCCAAGATCGTATCGAGGCGCTCGCGCCTACGCGAGAACAAGCGCGGGTAAATCAGTTGCGTGTTGACGCACAGAACGCGCTAAACGACAAGCGTGCCGATTTCGACCGCGAGAAAGTCGATGTGTTAAGACAGCTCGACGAAGCGGAGCGTACCCTTACAGAGGCTGCTGCGGTCATTTCAGAAAGCGAGCAGCAGCTTGGTCGTGCCCAAGCCCAGTACGAGAGCGGGATGAGCGAGTTGGTTCAGCGGCGCAGTGCGGCTGTCTTACAGTTGGATGCGGTGGAGCGGCAGGTGTCTGAAGGACGCACCCAAGTGGATGCGGCGCGTCTGGACATCAACGAGGGTCAAGTTCAGTTGCTGGACGCATGGACGCAGTGGCAGGCTCAGTCTGTGGGACTTGCTGGGCAATGGGCGGCTTGGCATACTCAGGCCGATCCGCTCTATGCGGCGATCGATCAGATGCAGCAAGCCATCGATGGCTTGAATGCACAGATTGCTGGCCTTGATCCGAATGATCCCGACTATGCTGTTAAGAAGGATGCGCTCGAGCGGCAGCGTGATGTGCTTGTGCAGCAACTCGACCAATTTCGACAAAATCATCAGGCAGACATAGCAGCACTCGAAGTGGCTAGGCAGCAGCTTAATAACACTCAGCAGCAGCTCGATACAGCCAGGCAGCAGCTCGAGATGCAACAAGCCTCCTTTGATAACAAGAAGGCAGAATTTGATGCAGCGGTAGCGCGGGTAGAGCAAGGAGCCTCTGATCTTGCGTCGGCGCGCGTGTGGGCCGACATGCAGATTACTGCCGCTCAACAGCAGCTTGACGATGCAGCAGCTCAGATTTCAACGGGACGCGCTCAACTCGAGCAAGGCAGGAGTAACTACGAAAGTGGGCTTTCTGAATACCAGCGAAACAGGGTTGATGCTGAAGCTCAGTTTGCTGATGCTGAGCTTCAGATGGCGGATGCTCAGAAAAAGATTGATGATTTAGGTAATCCGACATGGTTGGTTATGAGTCGTGATCAAAATTATGGTGTGAATAGCTTTAACTCGGATGCCAATAGAGTGGATAGTATTGCAGCCGTTTTCCCCTTCATCTTCTTTTTGGTGGCTGCTTTGGTGGCGTTAACCACTATGACACGCATGGTGGAAGAGGAGCGCGTGCTTATAGGTACCTATAAGGCTCTTGGTTATGGTCGCGCGCGTATTTCTTCGAAATTTCTGCTCTATGCAGCGGTTGCTAGTACCGCGGGTAGTGTTGTGGGCATTGGCGTATTGTCGCAGGTGCTGCCAGCTGTTATCTCGAAAGCCTACGCCATTATCTATTTTGTGCCGCCGGGCCCTCTGCCCATTGATCTGGGTCTTGCTGGCTTGGCGGCAGGGCTTGGTGTGGGTGTGACGCTAGTTGCTACAGGGGCTGCGGTGTTTGCTACCTTGCGTGAGCGGCCTGCTACTCTTATGTTGCCTCGTGCTCCGAAGGCGGGCAAGCGTATTATGCTGGAGCGCATTACTCCTGTGTGGCGCAGGCTGTCCTTTTCGTGGAAGGTGACCTTTCGCAATCTGTTTCGCTATAAACGCCGCTTCATTATGACGGTTATTGGTATAGCGGGATGCACGGCACTTTTGCTTACCGGATTGGGTCTTCAAGATGCTATTAACGATATCATCGACAAGCAATACGGTGAGATTGTTCATTACAACACCGTTGTTACAACTGAAGACGATATCTCCTCGGAGTCCGAAAGCGAATTGAAAGCGATAATGGACGATCGGTCGAATGTGCTCTCCTACGTACGCGCCCACGATGAGAGTATGGTTGCAAGTGGGTCAGACGTGGCGAATATTCATACATCGATCGTAGTGCCTCAGGGAGATGAAGCACTGGGCGATTTGCTAACCTTGCGAACACGCGTGGGTCATGAAGAGCTTACGCTGGGAGCCGATGGTGTTATTTTGGCTGAAAAACTAGCGAACCAATTGGGTGTGGGGGTTGGTGACGAGCTGCACTTGGCTGAGCAGGACGAGATGGGAAACGCGACGTCTACGACCTATGATCTTCGGGTCACGGGCATAATGGAAAACTACATCTACAACTACGTATTTATCGGCCCCGACCGGTACGAGCAGCTAACGGGGCAACGTCCAACGTTTTCAACCTACTACGCAGCTGCAAGTTCAGACGCCGATGTACGCACGAAGTTCAACGAGAGCGTACGTTCTATTGATGGTGTAAAAACCGTAGCCTATAACGACGAAGTTATTGACGCCTATAAGTCTATGTTGAAGAGTGTGGGTTTAATTGTGGTGGTGTTAGTGGTGGCCGCTGCGGCTTTAGCGTTTATCGTGCTGTATAACCTTACGAACATCAACATTACCGAGCGACAGCGCGAAATTGCTACGTTGAAGGTGCTTGGATTTACCCCGCGTGAGGTGAGTGCCTATATCTACCGCGAAACGATGCTGCTGTCGGTTATAGGGTGTTTGATAGGTTTGGTGTTGGGCGTTTTTATGGAGAGCTTCGTCGTAGTGACGGCAGAGGTCGATCAGGTTATGTTTGGTCGAACTATTCATCCAGTAAGTTTTGTATTGGCATTTTTGTTGACGATGTTGTTTACCTTATTGGTAATGCTGGCCATGCGGAAAAAGCTTGCGCGAGTGGATATGGTTGAGAGTCTGAAATCTAACGAATAACGCTAGTAGGATTTGCTGTTAATCTGTTCGTTTTTTTCAGATAATTCATCGTGCGATGCAAAGTTGGTATGCAATGTTGCTATTTATGTGTCGAGAGCGTTGGTTGAAAAGCTGTTTTGATTCTATTGCATAGTGCCTGATCGGAAGTTTAAATCAGACGGGAAGCATTAGTTGTTTGAAGACATTTAAGTGTTTGTGGGGGATGCGTTTAGGTGGTTTGAAGGCGTAGGGTGGAGATACGTGATGGGGGAGTTGGGTTCTGCCGAGAGCGGCGACGAATACCC
>JAEWYG010000103.1 GCA_023395755.1 Actinomycetes bacterium
TCGGTTGAATTCGTGGCTGCGCAGGACGATCTGCTGGATTCATTGGGGTTGCCTACCTTGGAATGGTCTGTCCCGCCCGAAGATATGCTGGATGCCATGAAACGCGACAAGAAGGTTCGTCAGGGGAGCGTGCGTTTTGTGCTGCCGCGTGATGTGGGTGCGTGGGAACTTGTCGACATAGAAGATGCCACCATCTTGGAACATTTAAAAGCTTGGCATCGCTCGAAGGGCGCATGATGAAAAAGATACTGCTGATGAACGGCCCGAATCTCAACTTGCTGGGAGTTCGCGAGCCGGATGTGTACGGTACGGTAACGTTGGCAGATATCGAACGTGAAACAGCAGCGTATGCTGCTGAACGTGGTGTGGAGCTGGATTGTTTTCAGAGCAACCATGAAGGCGCCCTTATTGATAGGTTGCACGAGGCACGCGGCGTATACGATGGCATTATCTACAACCCAGGGGCTCACACGCATTACTCCTATGCTCTGCGCGACGCGGTTTCGTCTATCGATGTGCCTACTGTTGAGGTTCATCTTTCCGATATTGCAACTCGTGAAGAATTCCGCCGGATATCGGTAATAGCTCCTGTGTGCATTGCGCAAGTTAAGGGCAAAGGTAAGGCCGGCTATCGAGAGGCGGTAGATATTTTACTGTCCAACGACAGGGAGCTTTAATGAATGGTACCCTTGCGGTAGCGCGGCTTGAGCGCCTGCGCGAAGCCTGTGCCGTTCGACACCTCGATGCGTTCTTTGTGCGTGATCTATCGAATATTCGTTGGCTCACCGCGTTCGATGATGTGTTCGACGACGAAGATGCTCATGCTTTATTGGTAAACTCTGACAAGGCAGTGCTGCATACCGACTCTCGCTATGCAGAAGCGGCGCTGCGGGCAGCAGTAGATACTCCCTTCATTATTGATCAGGGGCGACAGACCCACGCCGCCTTTGCCACGCATACCCTCGTTGATAGCTGTGAGGTTACCCTCGGCATTGAGGATACCTTAATGCTGGGCGAGTATCGTGTTCTTGAGGCTGCTTGTGCAGAGGCACCTTCGCTTCTACAGCTCAATGAAACTTCTGGTTTTGTGCGCACCTTGCGTGCGGTAAAAGATGCCACCGAAATTGCGCGCCTCAAAGCTGCACAGGTAATTACCGATACTGCGTTTGCTCATATCGTTGGTTTCATGAAGCCTGGCATGACGGAGCGTATGGTTCAGATTGAACTGGAAGACTTTATGCGCCGTCATGGTGCTGAAGGGCTTGCTTTCCCCTCGATTGTTGCCACGGGCGCCAACGCTGCGAGCCCCCATGCGATTCCGGGGGATACACCCCTGGAGGCAGGCCAGTGCGTCGTGCTTGACTTTGGGGCGCGAGCGCGGGGTTATTGTTCCGATATGACGCGCATGGTGTTTTTAGGGCAGCCCGATCTGCGAATGAACGACGCATACGAAACTATCCGTCGAGCCAACGAGACGGTACAGGCTGCGCTCAAGCCGGGCGTGACTGGTGCTGCTTTGCACGAACTGGCCGAACAAGTACTTGTCGAGAGCGGTTTTGCGGGCAAGATGGGTCATAGCTTGGGGCATGGCGTGGGTATCGACATTCACGAGGAGCCGAATCTTTCGCCGCGCAACCATCAGCCTCTTGTTGAAGGCAATGTGGTAACCGTGGAACCCGGCATCTATCTACCCGGCGAATTTGGCATGCGTCTTGAAGATTTCGGTGTGCTTACCCATGAGGGTTTCGCAGTTTTTACGGAATCTACGCACGACATGGTTATAATATAGCGGCTTATCATTAACGTGATCGCCGGGCAGCCAGCTTAAGGCGTGCGTTGCAGGCGAATCGAGGAGGAACTACCAGCATGGCTATTTCTACTGCTGATTTCAAGAACGGCATCTGTATCGAGTACAACGGCAAGCTCTGCACCATCGTAGAGTTCCAGCATGTAAAGCCTGGCAAGGGCGGTGCGTTTGTTCGCACCAAGTTGCGCGACATCAAAACAGGGCGCGTGGTGGACTACACGTTTAACGCTGGTACGAAGTTTGATCAGGTGCGCCTCGAGTCGAAGAAGCTGCAATACCTGTACAACGACGGCGATGCTTTCAACTTTATGGACAACGATACGTTTGAGCAAATGCCCGTGTCTGAAGATATGGTGGGCGAGGCCGCTAAATGGCTGAAGGAAAACGATGAGGCTACCTTGCTGTACGCGGGCGAAGAGCTGATTAGTGTTGAGCCTCAGATGTTCGTAGAACTTGAGGTGACCGAGACTGATCCGGGCTTCAAGGGCGACACCGTTCAGGGTGGCACGAAGCCGGCAACCTTGGAAACGGGCGCTACCATTCAGGTTCCGTTGTTTGTTGAGCCGGGCGACACGTTGCAGGTTGATACCCGCGACGGTCGCTTTATCAAGCGCGTATAACCATCGAGCTGGGCTTTGATGCGGCCCTGGTTCACGAAGTGCTCACTCGCCTAAAGGCGCCTTCGGGCGCCTTTAGTATTTCTGGGCAATTTTCAGAGCTTTGCGATAGTCGTTGTAGTCTTCAACACAGTGCGCGTCGGAGGCAATATAGTCGACCAGACCATTTTCCAGCAGCTGCAACGCTGCTCGCTTGCTGTTGCTGCGGAATCCGCCCGCAGCGAAGTTGCCGGAAAGTTGTAGCAAGCAACCTAGGTCCTTCATTTCGAAGGCAATATCAAGGTTGTTTTGTACTGCACGATAACGTTCGGGGTGGGCAATGATGGGCTGGATGCCTTGTCCCCGCAAGTTGTAAATAATGCGTTGCCAATTTACCGGCATGCTGCCCAGCGACAACTCAAGCAGCATAAGGTTCGTATTCTCGATGCATAACCTCGAGGCATTCTCTAGGCCAAAGTCTATCAGGTTCTCCCAGTACACCTCGAATCCGAGCGCCATTTCGAAGCCTTGTGTGCGGGCAAATCGACTAAGCACATCGTAATGGTTAACAATGCGCTGGTAGTCGAAGTGCGAACCACGGCAGTGGGGGGTACACACAATGTTGTCGATGCCTGCATTGCGCGCAGCGTTCAGCATAGCCTGCGATTCGGCAAAATCGTGCGAGCCGTCGTCGACGTCGAACAGAATATGGCAATGGATGTCGAACATCTTGGTAGCCTTAACGTGAAAGTGAATGGTCGGTTAGGGCTTGCGACTAATGTCGCGAGTTCTTGTGTCGAGCGTTTTGCGTATTCAAGCTTTTGAAGGCATTTGGTGCATAAGGGTTAGCCGCGTTTGTGACCGGAGTGTGGGGAGCTGCTGAAGCCTTACGTGGTGCCTGTGCTGCGCCCTGCGGGGCTGCTGATGCCTGTCGGCGGGGAGGCATGGGGCGCTTATCCTGATCCCACGGAATGCTTGAGGGATTGTTTAGTTCCGCGGGCATAGCGGTGGGCTCCAGCTTGTCTTTGTTTACGCGCTTGCCGTCTTGGGTATAGTAGGCGTAGTAGTAGCTACTTTCGTCATCCGAGCAGAACGTCATAACCGTGCCGAGAATGCGTCCGTCGGCAACGCGCAGCTGCTGCACGCATTTCGCTGCGAGCGCCCGCTTCGTCTGGTTTTGGCGAATAACAAACAGGGTGCCATCCACCAGGCTGCTCAGAATGGCAGCATCAACGAACAGCGATACGGGCGGAGTATCGAAAATTACGTAGTCGAAGGAATCGCGTAGTTTGTCTACCAGCGAAGCAAAGCGCTTTGTGCTAAGAATGTCGGGCGGGCTGGGAATATTCGGCTCCGCATCGATAAAGTATAGGTTGGGAATGTGCGTAGGCATAATTACTTCGTTAAGCGTAGCCGAGCCCGAAAGAGCGGCGTACAGGCCGTTTGGTGGGGTAACATCCAGCAGTTTGCCTAGCGAGCGACGGCGCATATCGGCTTCTACGATAAGCACCTTTTTGCCCGAGGTGGCAATGGCGTTTGCTAAGTTGGTAGAAACGATAGTTTTACCTTCATTGGTTTCAGAAGAGGTAACCACGATGGTTTTTACTTTTTCGTCTACTGAGGCAAAGCGTATATTCGCCAGCAGTGTTTTCGAGGCATTAGAGAGCTGTGGATGCTCGAAGCGCGCGAAAATCTTCTTATTCTTTTTAGCCATGATTTAGTTCCCCTTACCCTTCAGCGACGGCATGCGGCCCAGAACGGGCAGACCCAATAACTCTTCGGCTTCCTCGGGGCTTTTCACCGTCGTGTTAAGCATATCCAGCAGCACAATAAGCGCTATTGCGAAGAAAAGACCAGCTAGGAAAGCAACGGCGGTGTACATGATGCGGTTCGGGCCCGATGGGATATCGGGTACTTGCGCAGACTCAATAACGTTAACAGCTTTCAGATCCATCACTTCAACGGCGGTATTGGAAGTTTGCTTGCCAAGTTCGTCGGCAATTTGCGCAACTGCTTCAGGTTTTTTGCCTGTTACGCTTAGGGTGATAACGCGGTTGGTGGTGGCAGAGTCTACCTTCACGTCGTAGCCCTTGAGCGAGGTCATGCCCAACGACTGGGCAGTAGCATCAATAACGCGGTTAGATTTTGCTAGCACGGCAATGTCGTTTGCCAGTTGCTGACTGGCGGTAACGTCGCTGCTGGTAATATTCGATGAATTTTGATTGTCGGTTTTTGTGAGAACGTAGAGCGACACACTGGAGGTGTAGTCGTTAGACATAAAGCCCCACGAGTACGCAGCCGTTGCACCGGCGAATACCAACGGGAACAACACGACGAGAAACCACTTCTTTCGAAGCAGATGCAGCAATTCAAACAAGGTCACGGGTTATCTCTCCTTAAATGTCAAAACGTCAGCAGGTGGTACGTTCCCCTAGTCGACCTGCTGATAGTACACGTTCAGCACGGTCTCGTATACAGCGCTCTTATCGAGGTAAAACTCGGCGTACTTTTCGCCCTGCTTCATTTCGCCGGGCAGAGTAACTACATCAAGGCTGGTAATGCCGTTTGAGACCACAGATGTGGCCAGGTAGCTGAATTCATTCAATCCCAAATTGGTAATGGAGTACTGGCTTGCAGTACCGAATAAGTCTGCCAGTGTACCTAGATTACCTTGAGACATTTCAAGCGTCTGAGCGGCAAATGCTTTAATGTATTGCACCTGACGGGCCTGACGGTCTAGGGAAGAAGTTAGTACCGAGGTGTCGCGCCACTGCACGTAGCGTAGGGCGTTGTTGCCAAACAGCACTGTATCTTGACCCTCGATTATGCTCGTATTCGGAATGCTTTGCAGTGGGGTGAGTGCTACCCCGCCAATGGCATCGTTTAAGGGGCCCACTCCGCTTAAATCTAAGGCGAAGTAATAGGAGATGGGCATGTTGTACAGTACACGAGATGCTACGGTGGTGGTGTATTGGCAACTTGCTTCGCGCCCGTCTCCATAGCCAAAAGCCAGGCAAAGCTGCATGGTGTTTAAACCAGCGAACGCGTCGCCTACAAATTCGCCCACTTCTACCATGCTGTCGCGCGGTATGCCAATGGCAGTAGCCTTGCCGGTTTTCGTATCAAGGGCCATAACCATTACCGCATCGGCCTGTCCGGCTTTTTCGCCCTCTACGGCAGGGGCAGTGCGGTCAAAGCCAATAATAGAGATGGATACCATGTTCTCGTTTAAGGCGTAGGTGTGTCCGTTGTACTTGACGGTTTTGCCTTCATCGTAGGTAACGGCATTTTCAACTGTTTGTATATCTTCTGCCTGGGCTGCTTCATGTATGGCGCCTTCTCCGGCCTTGATGGCGTTCATAATGCCAAAGGCGGTGCCGCCGCCAACCAATACTACAACAAGTAGCACAATAAGGGTGGTGCGTATACGCTTCTTGCGCTTGTTGTTGCGCCGCTTACGTTTGCGAACCAGCACTTCTTGCTGTGGTGTCTCTTGTTGTTTGGCGGCGAAGAAGTTGGCCGAATCGTTGCGTGAGGAGTCTGCCCGTGCCGCTTCTCGTTTTGAGGAGGGCATGGTAAAAGAATGCCCTTCGGGCTGATCCGACGGCTGGGCCGGTCGGTTAGCGGGTTGGTTGGTCATTGGTTAATACTCCCGTTACGATATAGCGGCTGTTGGTATGGCTGGTGTCGCTCATACAGGTGCTTAGCTGCACTATTTTATCATCAATTGATAACTTGGTGTCGGGTCTGGTGTTAACAAGCAGAGAATCGGGATGGGTTACCGAATCGAAATATGATTGCAGCACGCTTGGGCTTTTAAAGTCGTAGGAGTTCAAAATATGCCGGTCGTCGTAGAGGTACGCCGAAATAATGCGATAGGTAAGCACGTGTCCTGGCGTGTAGATATACATGGTGTCGTTTGCGTTGAAGAAGTCTTTGTTTTCGAAATAATGCAATGTTGAGAACATGGTGCCATTTACCAGGTTGTGGCCGTATAGCACGGTTACCGGGTCGGAGAAGTCGGTGTCGTTAGACATTTGGGAATAAATGGCACCTTCAACAGCGTATTCCTTGTCGCGGTTGTGATCGAGGTAGAAATTATCGTTTTCAACACTTTGAAGCACGGGTAGGTTTACTTCGGTGTTGGGAATATGAATCCATGCGTAGATATCAGGATTCTCCGACTTTAAGGATACGAAGTCGATGGGGTTGCTTGGAAGGTTGTCGGGCTCGTCGCCTACGGGTTGCTCGATAACCGGCGTGGGGGTGTTTTTGATTTGCTGGGCTGCGCGGTCGAGCTCGCTTTGCTGCCAAATCATATAGCCTACTCCGGCAGCAACTCCGCAGAGCAGTATGGCCAACAGCACGGAGAGCATAATGATTGAACGTTTTCTAGCCTTTTGCTTTGCTGTTGAGGTACTTTGTCTTGCATGCTTAGGCTGGAGGTCGCGCTCCTTGTTCGCGGCAGGCGCGGGTGGGGGAGTATCGGAAGGGTTTTGAGGCGCAGAAGACATGGAGGGGTGCTCGCTTTCGCAGGTGCCTTGTCGTAATCTTAGGTATCTTACCCATAGTATCAAATTGGGGGTATATAAAAGAAGGAACCTGTTGTAAAACAGGTTCCTTCGATACAAGTTCTATAAACAACTTCGCTTAAGAAGCGATTCGCGTTATTCGGTTACCTTCTTGCGCAGGGCAACGAATACAACGCCAGCGGCGATAGCGGTAACAGCCGTAGCGCCAGCTACCGTACCGAAGTCAACGCCGGTCTGCGGGGACTTCGCGCTACCATCGGCAGCACCCGAACCAGCAGCACCCATAACTACCGAGAAGGTGGAAAGGCCGCTCGTATGAACCGAGATGGTGCCATCGGCAGAAACGGTAGCCGAAAGAGCTTCCGTGGTGCCATCGTTGTGCTCAACATAAACGGTGCAGGAGTAACCAGCATACTGCTTGCCAACATTGAACGTCAGGGTAACATCTTTGGCGTCGCCTTTAACCTCGAAGGAGGCAAGTACGGTGGCGCCGGTGGGAACGTTCTTGGCGTTCGTGGTGGTGGAGGTGATGCTCTCGACGGTGCCGGAGCCAGCCTTAACGTTGATTACTACGTTGTTATTGCCGGTAACCGGGTCGGGCGTAACCGGGCTCGGGGCTGCGAAAGCCAGTGCGGGCATGGCAAGCGCCAGGGCAAAGGCGCAAGCAATAGCCACCATCCTCTTCTTCATAATGTGTAATCCTTTTCTTCGAATGCTCTTGCGTGAACACAGTTTTATTGCTTTACCTCCATGCATAATACCTATTCGTGACGAGGTTTGTCAATGAAAAACTGACCTTCTACCTTGTAAACACGGCAACTCTTCGATGACGAGGAAAAAAAGGTGTTATGCAATAGGGGTAGGGGGAATGTGCTTTCAGGTAAAGAGGTGTGAGATATTTGGGGTGGTTAAGCCGCTTGAGAAAGAAGCTTGCAGTATTTGCCGTTGCTAAACTGTAAAACGATAATTATCATCTATAATGGACTCTGCCACTTCTATTAGGTAATACGTAACAGTTTAGTATGATTTTAGCTCGGTATTATCATTATTAGGTTGGCAAAATGTGCATATCTTACACGCGAGGGATCGTCGCTGGGAGCGCGTCTTGTTGCAAGTAAGAGGTTGAATACTGTTGTTTTCGCTTGGCCTTTAAGGTGAAAGGCGAAGCTTTTTCTTGCGCAAGCGAGAGGAGACCTTATGTGGTATGTCGTGCAGGTTGTGGGCGGCAGGGAACGTCGGGTGCTTCAGATGGTCGAGCAGCTGGCCAGCAATGATATTTTGCAGGAGTGCTTTATTCCTCAGTATGAGATTATGAAAAAGTTTCAAGGGGAATGGCGGCGCTGTAACGAGATATTGCTGCCAGGCTATTTTTTCTTGGTTACCAAGAATATAGAACAAGCTGCTAAAGAACTTCGCAGAGTACCTGCCTTCACTAGGCTTTTAGGAAACAACGGAGTATTCACGCCTCTTAGTGCAGACGAGGTAGCTTTTATCGATTCCTTTACGACAAAAAACCACCGCGTGGTTGAAATGTCGGAAGGGGTGATTGAGGGCGATGAGATATGTATTACCAAGGGGCCGCTGGTTCACCAGATGGGCCTGGTAAAGAAAATTGATCGGCATAAACGTTTAGCGTATTTGGAAACGACTATGTGTGGTCGCACGGTGAGTATTAAAGTAGGATTAGAGCTTGTGAGAAAACGTAATGGTATATCGAATTGAAGAGATTGGTTTTTGTTCCCGGCATCGCTTTGCGTCTGATCAAAGAATTTGTGATGCAAACTGTGAAGATGCGCACGGGAAGACTAACGACGAAGATACTAAGCGGATTTATGAGGTCGTGTCGCAAATTGAAGGTTCGATGTATGAGAAGGTTGCGCACGGTGTTTCAAGAGAAGAATGGTCACTTTCATCTGCTGAGATGCTCGCTATAGCCGAGCGTTTACATCCCGGAATCACTCTTCCCCACATGCCTCGTTCCCACTTTCCCTCCAAGACATATGCTCACTTCAAGCGTGTTGCCGATGTTATTTGTTCAGCTGTTGCACTTATTGTATTGTCGCCTATTCTGCTTATCTGCGCCATTGCGGTAAGAGTTACAAGTGAGGGGCCTGTGCTGTTTCGCCAAGAGAGGTGGGGGCGAGGCTGTAGACGCTTCGTATGCTGGAAATTTCGGACTATGGTTATAGAGACACCTGCAGATGTGCCTGCTGTTTCTTTTAAAGGTAAGGCCGCATATCTGACACCGGTTGGTGATTTTCTTAGAAGGTGGTCGCTTGATGAACTTCCTCAGCTTGTGAATATCCTTAAGGGTGATATGTCGGTTGTAGGTCCTCGCCCTGTCATTGTGCGGGAGAAGCATTTAATGGACCTTCGGTGTCCATTAAATGCTGATGCCGTACGCCCTGGTCTTACCGGTTGGGCTCAGGTCAATGGACGCAACCTTGTTGATGATGAAGAAAAAGCTTATCTTGACGGTGAATATGTGGCAAACATGAGCCTAGGATTTGATACAAAAATATTCTTTCGTACTTTTTCTGTTGTTCTCGCTAGGTTAGGAATTGATCGGACGGCGGATTAGTAGATGCGCATACTTATCTTGTGCGAGCACTTTGAACCATCGACAGATGCCTGCTCAAAGCGAATGAACAGTATAGTAGACCGCCTCATCCAATGTGGTCATGATGTTCAAGTGTTGGCATCCGAAACAAGCCTTCTTGATGCAGAAAGTAGTTTTGCAGACAAGCCCTATGTTCGTTATTATCGAACCTATTGTATGGACGAAAAAACTGTATTGAAACGTCTGCGGAATAATTTGAGTGAATTTCTGAATTCAAAAAAAGAAGCTTGTGTTCTCGACCGCTTCGATTTGATCGTGGTAACCACGCCACCTTTGTTGCTAACTTTGAGCGCTTTGTCTATTTCCAAACATTCAAAAGCTCGACTCGTGGTTGATGTACGTGACATTTGGCCTGACGTAGCCTATGAGATGGGCAGTTTCCGGTCAGGTAGCATCTATGGGAGAGTTTTCGAAAAGATAGCTCAGAGAGCGTACGCGCGCGCGGCGCTGATTACGACGGTAACGCCCGGGAAGGTAGCTAAGCTTTGTGGAAAATTGCCCGAAAATGAACAAGGAAAAGTAAAGCTAATTTCGAACGGAATTGATCTTGCGTTTCTCGAACAGAAGGAAGATGTCGGTATTGTTAAACAATACATGTCCGATAGTAAACCAACCTGTGTTTATATAGGTAACGTTGGATTGGCTCAAGGACTGTCTTCCTTGCTGCGTCTTGCAACCAAGTATCCTGGAGTTCGATTCTTAATCTTTGGTGGAGGAGCAGAGGAACAGCTTCTTGAAAAGAAGATTAGAGAACAGAAACTCGAGAACGTATGTCTATGCGGCAAAGTTAGTGCCCGAGGAGCCTTTACTATTTTGCATCATGCGAGTTGTGCCTACATTCCCTTGGTCAACTCAAACTTAAAAGACAGTATCCCAACCAAGCTTTACGAAGCTCTTGCTTGCGGATGCCCTGTTCTCCTTGCAGCATGCGGGGATGCTGTTAATTTGTTGGAAGAGACTGGGCTTGGCTTTTCGGCTGCGCCGGAAGACGAAGGGGGACTTGCTTGGGCTTTCGGGAAGATATTGGCTACTGATTGGAGTAAATCGCAGAAGGATGCTGCTGCGAATTGGGTGGCTGCGCACCATTCGAGGCAGGCCGCTGCATGTGAATTTGAAAAGCTTCTTGTCGCCCGATTTGGGGAGACGTGCGATGTCGAATAGGATTTCACTATATATTAGCACTATCATACGCATGAAACCCAGTACGATACTTGTGAGACTCCAAGGACAAAATCACTGTAGTTGCTGCTGAGTACCAAAAAAACACAATGAAGTTCTCTATGGGTATTTTAAAACGTTAATCACCGGCTGATAGAAACATGCGAATATGCAAGTGGTGACATTTTGCTGGTTTCCAATGGAATTGATGAGGCGTTTTGCGATGAAAAGGTTAATCATGGAATTATAGAAAAATATTATTTTGGGGATGGTCATGTTTGTTCGTATGCTGGCAATATTGGGCTTGCGCAAGGCTTGGAACCCCTTCTGGATATTGCTAGAGAGAGACCTAGCGTACGTTTTTTACTTTTTGGCAAGGGTACAGCTGAAGATAGGCTTCGCGAGGGAATTGCGACTGAAGGAGTAAAAAATGTGATGTTCTGTGGAGTGGTAAATTCTGAGGGAGTTTATACAGTCTTAAGGTACCCAACAATGACTTATGTTCCTCTGGCTAGCTCCAAG
>JAEWYG010000208.1 GCA_023395755.1 Actinomycetes bacterium
TCTCAGTAAAGGATATCTATGGTGCGTTGGCCACTGGAGCAACGCTCGTGCTTGTGCCACGCGCGCTGTTTTCCACTCCGGTAGCATTGTTGGATTATCTTGAAGCCCAGCGTGTTACCGTACTCACCTGGGCTGTTGCGGCATTATGCCTGTTCACGAGCTTTCATGCGCTCGATGGACGCACGCTTTTTTACGTGCGGTGTGTGCTATTTAGCGGCGAGGTGATGCCGTCTCGACCTTTGAATCAGTGGTTACGGGCCGCACCTAATGCTCGCTTTGCGAATGTGTACGGCCCAACGGAAATTACGTGTAACTGTCTGTATCACCCCATCGATCGATCGCGAAATTATGAATCTGGCGTTCCGTTGGGGCAACCTTTTTCTCATTGTCGCGTCATGCTTATCGATAAGCATGAACGCCCCTTGGTTGAACCGGGCGTGCTCGGCGAAATTGTGGTAAGCGGTCCGTCGCTTGCGCGTGGTTACATAGGCAATAGCGAGCTTACAGAATGCAAGTTTGCGCCACTGCATGGAGTGGCTAGCGACGAATGTTTCTATCGTACGGGTGATTTGGCTGTCTATTCATCTGAGGGCGAACTGTTTTATCGTGGCCGCCGCGACAATCAAATCAAACGCTCAGGACATCGTATTGAACTTGAAGAGGTCGATCTAGCTATCGAGCGCATAGATGACGTAAATCGATGCCGCTGCGTATTCAACAAACAGACAAAGCGTCTGGTTGCGTTCTATGAAGGAGGCGCCGAGCGCGCTGATGTGTTGCGTCAGGCGCGCTATCTGCTGCCTGCGTACATGGTGCCAAACAAGTTCGTGCAGGTGGAGCATTTTCCGCTCAACAAAAACGGAAAAATTGACAGAAGGGAGCTTTGTCGATGAACAACGAAATTTTGCATCGGGCGCTTGAATGTTACGAAACCCCTCTTTACGTGTTTGACCAGCAAATTTTACTCAAACGTATAGCTTATTTACGCTCTATGTTGCCGTCACGAACGCGCCTCTGCTATGCCGTGAAAGCCAATACGTTTGTCATTCCCTTATTGGCTGATTCCGTCGATCGTCTTGAATCGTGTTCGCCCGGAGAAACGCGTATTTGTGCACAACTGGGCGTATCGCCAGAAAAACTCGTAATATCGGGCGTTCATAAGAATGAAGCCATGCTGCGCGAGGCGTTCTCGCTCTGCGGCGCACGCGGGCGCTATACGGTGGAATCGCTTGCTCAGTTTACTCTACTGCGGAACCTCGCGCGCGAAGCAAATACCACGCTTCACCTGCTGCTACGTCTTTCGAGCGGTAACCAATTCGGTGTCGATGTCCAAACGATCGAACGTATCGTAGATGAGGCATCGCGTGATCCGCACTTAGATATTTGTGGTTTGCAGTACTTTTCGGGTACGCAAGTAACGTCGATGAAGCGTCTTGAACGTGAGTTGACAAACCTTGATGCGATAGCCACCATGCTTGCCGAGGTGTATGGATGCAACCTGCGCGAACTCGAATATGGACCAGGACTGCCGGTTGCTTACTTCAATGCGGGGGAACCCGATAGCGAGCCTGAGCACTTGTCTGCACTCGCTTCGTTGTTGGAGAGCCTCGCGTTTGATGGAGAGCTTATTCTTGAAATCGGCCGTGGCGTAGTTGCGTCATGTGGGACGTACTTGACGCGTGTTGTCGACCTAAAATTAACAGACGGCGAGCGCTTTGCTATCGTCGATGGTGGCAAGCATCAAATTACCTATTACGGAGGTGGCTTGGGGTTGAAGAACCCACCTTGTCGTTTGATTTCGCCACACGCTGTATCCGATGCGAGTTCCCCCTGTAGCGGCAAGGCATCCACCGTGCACCTTTGGAACGTATGCGGTTCTCTTTGTACGGCAAGCGACATACTGGCGAAACAAGTGCCGCTGGATAACCTTTCGATGGGTAGCACGTTCGCATTTGAGCAGGCGGGAGCGTACTGCGCAACTGAGGGTCTCGCACTCTTTCTGAGCCGCGACCTTCCTCGTATTGTGCTTGCTGATGGTGCGGGTAACGTGCATCTTGCTCGCGACTCATTTGAAACGGCAGTCTTAAACGCCCCAAAACTATAACATCGGGCTACAGCCAAATGCGTGCTTGTTCCCGGTAACTATTTCATGATTTGTTCCCCTTGAAGCGAAAGGAATCCCATGGATCCCGTACTTGAAATCCTTGAAGAGCTAAACCCTGATGTTGACTTTCATACCTGCACTACGCTTGTTGACGACCGCTATCTCGACTCGCTTGGCATTGTTGCGCTTGTCGCCGATCTTGAGGATGCGTTTGACGTTACTATCCCCGCCGTGGATATCGTTGCTGAAAACTTTAACTCTATGGAGGCAATTCGCCGTCTCATCGCGCGTCTGAGTGACGAGCAGTAGGAATAAAGTATCCATGACCTCTTACTTCTCAATCTTATTCCTGTGTGGGTTTTTGCCGCTTGTTATCGTGCTTTACTGCGCGATGCCCCAACGATGGCGTTGGAGTGTATTGCTTGGTGCAAGCTACCTGTTCTTCTGGTGCGTGTCTGGGAAGCTGCTTGTGTTCGCCCTGGTATCAACCGTATCTATTTATGCGGCGGGTCGAATCATGGCCCGTCAGATTATTGTACGCGATAACGCTCTCAAGGAGGCGTCAGGTGGAAGAGCGGAAATTCGGCACCGCTTTGGTCGCCGCATGAGGATGGTGCTTGTTGCCGCCATCGCTCTGAATGTAGGTATGCTTGCGGCTATGAAGTATCTGGTGTTCTTCGGCGGACTGGCGACATCGCTGCTGCAACTTTTTGGCTTTGGTACCCCCTTTGCGCTGCCTGTATGGGCGGCACCCATTGGCATTTCGTTTTATACGCTCATGGCGGTGTCGTATCTCGTCGACGTTTATCGCGGTACGATCCCTGCCGAGCATCATTTTGGGCGTGTGGCACTTTATCTGGCGTTTTTCCCGCACATAATGGAAGGGCCCCTTGCGCGTTATGGTGAAACGGGCTCTCAGCTGAGCGCTGGTAATTCGCTGACCTGGAATAACTTTAACGCGGGGGTCATGCGTATTCTGTGGGGTCTAGCGAAGAAGGTTATCGTCGCCGATCGTTTAGATGCGTTTGTTAAGCCTGTCTTCGACAACTACGGGGCGTACGACGGTGGTGTTATTGCTCTGGCGGCTGTCTTCTACACCGTGCAACTCTACTGTGACTTCTCCGGTACGATTGATGTCGCGCTTGGCATTGGCCGTATCTTCGGCGTAACGCTCCCTGAGAATTTTCGCCAACCATTTTTTTCGCGCACTGCATCGGAGTTCTGGCAACGCTGGCACATCACACTCGGTACGTGGTTTCGCGATTACGTGTATTACCCCGTATCGCTCAGCAAGCCGATGAAATCGCTTACCAAGACGGCCCGGCGACGTCTTGGTAACCGCGTAGGCCCCCTTGCAGCAAGTTCGGTTGCATTATTTTGCGTATGGGCGGCTAACGGCTTGTGGCATGGAGCAGGATCTCAATATCTATTCTTTGGCATGTATTATTTTGTCATCATTCTTGCCGGAGGTTTTTTAGAACCCGTGATGCAGCGGTTTAGCGTAAAGCATGGCATCAATCGCCAATGTGCTGGTTATCGCACGTTTCAGGTTGCGCGTACGCTCGTAGTAGTATTTGTGGGTGAGCTGTTCTTTCGGGCGAATGGTCTTAATGCTGGTTTGGCTATGTTCGCTCAAATGGTTGGCTCATTTTCGCTCGATTCGTTTACGAATGGAGCATTGTTCCATCTCGGCCTCGATGCTCATGATTATCTGATTATCGGGGTGGTTCTCGCTGCTGTGCTAGGTGTTGGTATCGCGAAGGAGCGCGGTGGTGAGCCTATCACCTTTGTACGTTCTCATATTGCGCTGCGCTGGGCTGTGCCGCTGGGGTTACTTACCGCTGTTGTCGTCTTTGGAGCATACGGTGTGGGCTATGCCCCGGTTGCTCCACTCTACGCCCAATTTTAAGAAAGGCATTCTTGTATGAAGATGGATTCACCTACGTTGAACAATAAGGTTAAAGCCGTCAAGCTGCTGCGTCGGATAGGGGCGGTTCTGCTGGCAGCGCTTCTGGTGCTCGCTATGCTTGTTGCTACATCGTACCTGTTCGCACCAAAAAACAACCAGAAAGAATTTGGCATGACAAATGCCGCCGCTAATGGCGTCATGGGTGAGCGCAGCAATTCTCTCGATGTGCTGTTTATTGGCGACAGTGAAGCTTTTAGCTCGTTTTCGCCATTACAGATGTGGCATGAATGGGGTTTTGCCTCCTACGTGTGCGCAACTCCTGGACAGACGCTCAGCTACGGACGAACATTGCTTGATCGCGCACTCAAAGATCAGCAGCCCAAAGTAGTCGTGTTTGAGACCAACAGTATCTATGCGCCCTTTGCCGCTTCTGATGCGGTGATGCGCGGGGTGCAAGACGTGTTTCCTGTGTTCGAATTTCATAATCGATGGAAATCTTTTGGCGACGCATTGGGCGCAGTCGCGCAAACTTCGTGGAGTGATGAACTGAAGGGCTTTCGTGTTGACGAGACGGTGAAGGCTGCTGATGCGTCGCGCCATATGGCGCCAAGCGACAAAAAAACGAAGATCCCGTTATTCAATAGGTTGTTTATACAATCGATGGTTCAAACCTGCAAAGATCGTGGCATTGCCGTTTTGTTTGTGAGCACGCCCAGTACGGTCAATTGGAACACCGAGCGGCACAATGGCATTGCCGAACTCGCGCGGCAGCTTGAGGTGCCCTACGTCGATCAGAATGTGGGGAAGGACAAGGTCGACGTTGATTGGAGTGCCGACACCCATGATGCAGGTGACCACTTAAACCTGCGTGGGGCAACGAAAGCTTCCGCTTCCTTAGGCGCGTATCTGAAGAAACAATACGAGCTGCCTGACCATCGTGAAGATAAGACATATGTATCGTGGAAAGAAACGAGCGCACGCTATCAAGGAAAGATTGATGGTTGGAGGGCGCCATGAACAGAAGACTCTTTGTCGCTACAGTTGTCGTTTCAGCGCTTGTGTTGGCAAATGTGGTAAGTTGCCGCATAAGAGGTATTGTTGGCAGCGATTTGTTGCCGGGTGGTGGGATGGCGGCATCGCTTGATGAGTCGGTGTCGGGATTGTTGCGTACGGGTAGTGATGAGGGGATAACGGATACTACCGGTCGTGAGATCGTTTGCTGGGGCGATAGTATGACCGAAGGGATGGGCGCGTCTGAAGCAATGATCGATACCGATGACGGGTACTTCGACGCACGGAATCTGTCGTATCCCGACGTGCTACAACGCTTGACGGGCATTCGTACGCTCAACTACGGTGTATCGGGCGCCACGTCCGAAGAAATCGCCATCATGCAAGGAGCACTCGAGCCAAACGACGATTTGGAGTCATATGATGCCTTAAACCCTTTAGTTGCCGAGGCTGCGCGAGAGCACAAGGGCGATGTACTCGTGCTCGAAATAGGTAGTAATGGTGGCTGGGATGGTGATTACGATACGCTCATTGCGCAGTACGATGCCATGATTGCGTATGCGGAGTGTGAGGGATTTATCGTTATCGGAGATACTGACGATCCGGGCACGTCGATTGGCGACACCTATCAGCAACGCGTTGACTATCTTGGCACCAACGATACAGCTTGGGAAGCGGCACTACGTGCGGCGTATGGTGACAGATTTCTTAACATGCGCGTGTTCCTTATTGAGAACGGACTTGAGCTTGCTGGATTTGAGGTTTCGCCCGATGATGAGGAAGCTGCCGCACAGGGATGCATTTCAACTCAGCTTCGCGCGGATTGGACACACCTCAATTCTTATGGCTACTATGCCAAGGCTGTGGCTGTTTACCAACAGGGCCTGCAACTCGGCTACTGGGATTAATAATGGCATAAGAGGCGCTTGGTGGTTTGGTCGGTATTTCAAAAAAAGTAACATTCGCTTTACGTAAACAGATGTGGCTTTAAAATGAAGGCGTGCTCGTGCGGGGTGAATTTCAATCCGTACTTTCCATGGGAAGAACGCTTGGAGGCGGATGGCCTAGATGAAAGTTTTGAATTCGAAAAAGTAATGAGTTCCGTCGCCATGAACGCTCGCCAATCGCGAGCAAAACGCCCGAAAGGATGCGCCCCTTGAATACTGTTCTGGTCGTAGAGGACGACGCTGACATCGTTGAGATTCTTTCGTTGTATTTGGGAGGTGCCGGATTTAATTTGCTTACCGCGCCCAATGGCAAGCAAGGACTTGAGCTATTGCAATGTGAATGCATTGATGTGGCGTTGGTTGACATCATGATGCCCGAACTCAATGGTTACGAATTCATCAAAGCTGCACGTAGCTTCAGTGATATACCCATTATTATCGTGTCGGCCCGCAATCAATCAGCCGACAAAATACTTGGTCTTGATGTGGGTGCCGATGGCTATATCACAAAACCGTTCGAGCCAATGGAGGTTGTTTCATATGTAAAGGCTGTTCTTCGTCGCTCTGTTGGTGCGAAGTCGGCCGCACGTGCGTGTCGACCCGACAACGAAGGGACAACCCTTACCGTGGGTGACCTTGTGTTTGATAATGATCGTATGGAGTTGATTAAGCGGGGCAGTGTAGTGCTATTGACGGCTGCCGAGCTTAAGATAATGTTGAAATTTATGCGCTCGCCAGGACGCATATTCACGAAGGCGCAATTGTATGAGGCGGTAACGGGCGACGCCTGCCTTGGTGGCGAAGAGAGCATCATGGTGCATGTTTCGAATATTCGTGCGAAACTTGGCGAGAGGCCGACAGATTGTGCACGTGTCGTTACGGTGCGAGGATTGGGGTATCGTCTTGAGTCCCATTAAAACCTGCGCAAGCCTCACCTCGCGCTGCTTGGTTATCGTGCTCGCCTTTGTTGTTTTAGTGCTTGCTGCAGTATTGGGTATCAACGCAGAGGTAGACCGGCAGCTATCTATTGCGTTCCCTTCTCTGGAAACGGTGCTCCAGCATGATGATGCCCTCATGGACGACCGTTTTGACCTGTTGGCTTCTCGCGATCTCGCTAATTGCGAAATCGTTATTTTTGACGATAAAGGTACTCGTCTCTATGCTTCGAGCCGCGCCATTGCCGACGACATTAGTTTTGCTACTGTTGAAGCTATGGGAGAATCGGATGTAATCGAGATGACCGACTTTGCTGGCATGCTGGATAGTATGGTGCAGAGATACGACTATGAAACCGGAGAAGGTGCATCCCGTACCCTCATTGTGGCATCGCCTGTGGCGAATGAAGCCTCGTTTGAGCGCGTTACCGACAGTATTGGTCGGTTATGGTTGATGATTATCCCCCTTGTTGGTGTGCTTGCCCTCTGTTGTCAGTTGCTCCTTGCGCGCATGATACGCAACGCTGTTCGTCCGCTTGATGCTGCATTTGAGGCCTATCGCAACGAAGGTAAAGTACCCAATCAAACTGCCATCGTGCCAACCGAGCTCCGGCCTTCACTCGAAGGGTTTGCCAGTCTTGCGCGACAGCTTGATACCGCCCGACTTGAAAAGCAACGCCTCATTGCCGATGCTTCTCACGATCTGAAGACACCCCTTACGGTTATCAAGGGTTATGCGCAAGCTCTCGACGATGGAATTGTGCCACCCGAGAGACAATCTGCTTACTTAAAGGCTATCGTCAGCCGATCAACAAAGGCGGCTGACCTCATTGACGCACTGTTCTCCTTTGCCAAGATGGATCATCCCGATTTTTCCGCAGCTTGCGTACGCAAAGATGTCGGTGAACTCGTTAAAACCATTGCCGACGACAAGCGTCTTGATGTAGAACAAGCTGGGTGCATATTGGACTATCGCATCGGAGCAGGTTCGCTTTTTGCAAGCGTCGATACTGATCTTATGATGCGTTTGGCGAGTAACCTGATCGACAATGCCTGCAAGCATAATCCACTCGGTACGCGCATCGAAATTGGTTGTGAACGAGTGGGGGAGGGTGTGACGCTCTATGTGGCAGATGATGGAGTGGGAATCCCCGATAGCTTGAAAGAGGGTGCGTTCGAGCCGTTTGTTACCAACGATGAGGCACGTTCGACCGGCGCTGGTACGGGTTTGGGCCTCTCTATTGCCCGACGTTGTGCCGAAGTCTGCGGAGGTACCATCGCTTTTGCTGAACACCCTCGTGTGCCGTTTACCACTGAAGTTGTTGTGGTGTTTCCTGCGCTTGATAATGTCTGATAAAGAGGACTGCTTTTTAATGTTGCTACCACTCGCCGGTCGTTTTGATTAAATGATACTAAATATATATCATTCTTAGCAGCCACTTGTTAGAATATCTCTAGTTAGAGATAAGGGAGGTATAGTGGCAAAGCTGGAACTAAAAGCGCTTATAGGACTTCATCGAACGGTTAATGCAATCGATCGGGAATCTGCTCGTGTCTGTTCGGCGGCAGGCCTTACTCTGGGCCAATTTGCTGTGCTTGAAGCGCTGTTCCACAAGGGAGACCTTACGGTTGGCCAAGTTCAGGAGAAGATTTTGAGTACCAGTGGCACCATCCCCCTTATTGTCGGGAACCTCGAAAAGCAAGGTTATCTTATTCGACAGCGCGACGAAGTCGATAAGAGATGTCGTATTCTCCACCTTACGCAGAAAGGCAAAGAGGTGGTGGAGCGTGTTTTTCCCGGCAATGAAAAGGTAATCATTGAAGCAACTTCGTGTTGGTCCGATGAGGAAAAGCAACAATTAGTATCCCTTTTGGAGAAGTTTGGAGGTTGTCAACGTGAAAAGAACCGTTAAGTCTGTCGTTCGCGGACGCCGTACCATCGATGGGGCGGGGGTGAGCTTGGTGCGCGTGTTGGGTGGTGACACTGCCGAGGACTTCGATCCTATTCTTATGTTGGATTCGTTTGATAGCACCAATCCCGAAGATTATCGTGCGGGGTTTCCCTTGCATCCACATCGCGGCATTGAGACCATTAGCTATGTGGTGGAAGGTGCCATGAAGCATCGCGATAGCCTGGGAAACGAGGCAACCGTTGGCGATGGTGAGGTGCAGTGGATGTGCGCAGGGTCGGGTATTTTGCACGAAGAGATGATTCCTGCTGCTGGGCGTTTGCTGGGAGTGCAGTTGTGGCTCAATCTGCCCGCGAAAGATAAGATGTGCGCACCGACCTACCACAGCATTACACGGGACCACATTCCGGAAGTTGCGCTTGAGCGCGGATATGTGCGTGTTTTAGCGGGTCGCTTCCGTGAAGCGGAAGGCTATTGCGGATATCATGTGCCGCTTACCTACTACGACATTGCGCTCGAACCGGGCGAGCGCCTTGAGTTGGCCACTGATCCATGCCATGCAGTCATGGTGTTTACTCTTCTGGGCGATGCCGTAGTTGCGGGGCAGCTGGTAGCCGAGAAGACGGCTGCGCGGCTTTCCGAAGGCGACTCTCTTGAACTTGAGGCTGGCAAGAATCCGGTGCGTCTTTTGTTTATGAGCGCGCCTGCTTTGGATGAACCTGTTGTGTGGGGTGGTCCGATTGTTATGAATACCGAAGAAGAGCTCGAGCGGGCGTACGACGAACTGCAAAAGGGAACGTTCCTGAAAAGCAAAATTGCAGTTCAATAACCATAAGGCTCGTTAACATAAAGACCGATAAGAAAAGGAGCAAATTGTGGATATCGTAGAGTCTCTGAAGAGAAGGCGGACTTACTACAATATTAATGACGCGTTGTCGGTGTCAGATGAAGAGGTAGTAGCCCTAGTGAAGGAGCTTACTGAACTCGTTCCCGATGCTTTCAACATGAAGAGTTCACGGGTGGTTGTAGCGCTGGGTAATCAGAATAACGCGCTATGGGATGTTATCTATGATGCGTTTGGCGGCAAGGTTGCTCGTGAGAAGATCGATGGATTCAGTTCCGGACGTGGGACGGTTCTCTTTTTTATCGATGACGACACGGTGAGGGGTATGCAGGATCAGTTTGCTTCTTATGCCGACAATTTTCCCGGTTGGGCTTTGCAGGCAAGTGGCATGCTTCAGATATCAATTTGGAGCGGTTTGCGTGAGTTGGGTATTGGTGCGTCGCTGCAGCACTACAACCCTGTCATTGACGATGCCGTACATGCTCTCTTTGAGGTACCTGCCTCATATCGACTTGTCGCCCAAATGCCTTTTGGTGGTATTGGTGAAGAGCCTCCGGCAAAAGAACGGGAGGACATCGAACGCCGTGTTGTCGTAAAGCGGTAATGCGCGTGTATATTGGCCGTCGAGAGTGATGTAGGTGTCACTCTCGATGTGCTGTAATGCTGAAACGCCCTTATCATCGTACGAAATGGCGACAATAAGGGCGTTAAATAGTAAAATATGGCGATTTTAATGACCTGAATTTATTCCCACTCAATTGTTAAGAAAATCCCCTCAGTCGTCTTAATTCCTTTCAGTCGCTCCAGTTCGGAGAATAAATGGCTCAGAGAACTGTTTATGTTGCAAATACGACAAAACTTTCAAACTCAAAACGAACTCACTTTTTCGAGGGTGATTTATTCCCCTATTGCAAGCGGTAGGGGAATAGTAAAACCGCACACCAGGTCTTTCTTTTTGCGTATTGCACGCTAGTTGACCCGCAGTTCCACGATTGATGACGTGAGTACGTTTTTCCGTATCCATTTCACGCGACCACTCCCAGGATCGATTCACGATATTCGATCGGAGACAAACCGCCTAAGCCCATCTTAATACGTTTGTTGTTGTACCACCATATATACTCATCGAGCCTCCCAAGAAAATCTTTGAGGCTCTCGAACTGCTCTCCATAAAAGAACTCGGTCTTAAGGTGTCCGAAGAACGACTCCGCGGGAGCGTTATCGAGGCAATTACCGCGCCTTGACATAGATTGGGTACAGCCAAGCTGTTCAAGGAGGGTTTGATAGGCAATATGCTGATACTGAAAACCTTGGTCGCTGTTAAGCCGAATTCGGTTTAACAGCGACTATGCCGATAAAAACGCTAAGCCGAGGAATACCTTTCCCATTCGAGAATCGCTGCAAACCGCGGCTTAGCGTCATGCATCAACGAAGGCTGTAGAGCGCCTCGAGCTTCTCATCCGACAGCCAATCCGCAGCCTGCACCATCGCGGCCGGCGACGCTGCAGCCATCGCCTTTGCCATCATATCGGTAGTCGCAAAAGCGTAGAAGGCCGATGTCGTCGACATGCTCTCGTGGCCGAGCAGCTGCATGATCAGCGGCAGTGGCACTCCTTGTTTGTAGAGATCCATCGCCTTGGTCTTGCGCATCATATGGCAGTGCAGGTTATCCGGCATCGATACACACGATTCCCGCGCGATGAGCCCCGCCTGCTTCAGAACGGCGGAAACCGCATCGGCCGACAGCTTGACGGGCACACCGTCGTGTAAGCTGTAGAACAGAGGTCTTGCAGCGGAAAGCCTGCGGCGGTCCGAATGGAACTCATCAAGGTATATCCGCAAGTGATCGACGGTCTTGTCCCCCAATGGAACCACCCTAGTCTTGGCACCCTTGCCCGTCAGGTTTATATGCGCGGGCTTAGTAAGTGAGATATCCCCAAGGCATGCATCGGTTATCTCCGATACCCGGGCCGCCAAGTCGTAAAGTAGGATGAGCAGCATGCGGTTACGGCGCGACTTCGCCGTTCTGCCGTCATACGCCGCAAGCAGTTCGCCGGTCTCATCCTCGCGCAGATATTCGATTGGTTTCTTCGGCGCCGACGGTGCCTTCAATGATTCTGCCCCATCGTAGAGTGCGGCAAGTTCGATATCTTCATCAGCGCAGTATTTGAGGAAGGCCTTCACGGACGTTAGCCTCAGTCCCACGGTTTTTGGCTTGTATTCCTTCTGCTCCTGCATCCATTTGAGCCATTCTTTGATATAGCCGCGCTCGAGGCAGTCGAATGCGATGTCCTTGCGCTTGATCCCCTTGGCCTCGACGAGAAACGTTATGAAGCATTCGAGCGATATGCGGTACGCTTCCACGGTCTTGGGCGATAGGCGCCGGACCTTCGGCATATAATCATGCAGATAATCTCTCGCGAACCCCCAAAAGGCTGCTGCACCCGTCCTCGCATTCCTTTTAGGCATCGAAGCCCACCTCCGGTATCACGGATTCACAATCGCGGACCATATCGGCATAGCCCGCCATGAAGTCGGGGGATGTGTGTACATAATAGTAGGTGCTCTCGAAGGTCGCATGTCCCATGTACTTGGCGAGATACGGCAGCATAGCCTCGATGTTCTTTCCTTCGCCGGCCCAGCGTTCGATGTTGGCGTAGGCGAAGTGGTGCCGCAGGTCGTACGGTCTCGGACGTTTGCCGTCCTTCTGCCTCGGCAGCCCGGCAATATCCCAGATGTGGTTGAAAGTGACACCAACTGAGCATGGGCTCACGGGATTGCCTGTCGCAGTGACGAAGAACGCTTTGCGGCCGGCGCCGAAGATATCGGTCGTCGCGCAATCGCATTCAGCAATCATCGCGGCTACCTCGTCGGTGATGGCGAGGCGTCGCGACCGATTACCCTTCGAACAAAGGATTTCGATGTAGCCGTTGTTGAGATCGACGTTGTCGACGGAGAGCCTACGAACCTCGCATGTACGCAGCCCACATGAATGCATGAGTCCGAAGAAGCATCTCGCCTCCCATTCCCAAGGCGACTTCATCCTCAACCGCGATGCCGCATCGAAGAACGCATCTATTTCCGTCGATGACAGCAGGTACGGTTTTGTTCGTACCATCTTGGCCTTGAACTCACCAGATAAAACATAGGCATCCTTATACCCACTGGTACGCAGATAGCGGCCGAAGTCGCGGATGTAGGACATCCATGTGAGATGGACGCTCGGATGCTCTTCCAGCCGATGCTTCACCCAGCCCTCGACCGTATCGCGATCGAATCTGAACAAGCCGTTCTCGACGCAGTATTGATCGAACTTCCAAAGGTGCCATTCGCGTGATTCTGCCCCGCTTCAGTTGACAGCGGTTAAGCCGATTTTCGGCATTGCAACATCTTAGCTTCGATCTCATCTGGACTCAACCAACCGAGCGCGGAATGAATCCTTCTCTTATTGTAAAAGGTTTCTATGTATTCGAAGATGTCGCAAGCCGCCTCATCTTTGGTTTTATAGGTTTTGAGATGCACGCACTCT
>JAEWYG010000056.1 GCA_023395755.1 Actinomycetes bacterium
ACCCGAGGCACTGCTTAACCTGCATCCAAACGACGTAGTAAAACTTGGTGTAAAAGATGGTGATACCGTACAGGTAAAATCACGTTACGGTGCCTTCGACATCAAGGTTTCAACTGCAGGGCGCACAGAGCCGCAAGAAGGCATGGCTTTCGCTCCGTTCTTCGCCGAAGAGACGCGTATCAACCTAGCAGTCCAAGACACCTACTGTCCGTTATCCAAAGAACCTGATTACAAAAAGACCTGCGTGTCTATCACCAAGGTTGAGGGGAGGTAGTGATGAAAAAACAACTGACAACCGGTATCTTGGTACTTTCCTTGGCGCTCGGCATGGCAGCAGTCGCAGGATGTACCAACAGCGCACCCAAAGAAGACATCAACGCAAACGTACCCCTAGGAGCCCCTCCCCTCATGCCTGAAACACACGAGGGTCGTTTCGAAAGCCTCGGAGCGGCTGGCTGTTATGGCTGCCACGGAGCAAACGAGAAAGCTAATCCCATGCTTACAGGATCGGTCGCCCTACCCGAAGACCACTACGTAAGCGATCAGCCAAGTACTCTCGAACTCGATCCAACGCACGACCAATGCAACACCTGCCACGTACAGGGTTAGTATCCAAACACCCACTCAGACCGGGCGGCTCCCTCCGCCGCCCGGTCTTACTTTTAAAGGAGCTCTTTATGGTCATTTCTAGTCTGGTGGTGGAAACAGACCCCACCATCACCCAGCAAGTCGCCAACAAGCTTACCAAGAATGCGGGGGTCGAGGTGCATGAGATCAACGAATACAAGATCGTTGTTACCATCGAGGCTGGCACCCTCGACGAATCACACCACATTGCCAGCTCATTCGTAATGGTTCCAGGCGTTATTGGGGTGAACTTGGTGTACGTCAACTTCGAGGATGACCCCACCACACAAAAGGTCGCCACGCAATGAAGAGTACGACATCAAACGAAAAAGTCTCAAGGAAACAGGGGGGAGTTGAAGACACATGCCCTTCAAAGCCTCCGAAAATAATGCGTCGATTCACCTGGACAGGCGCGCGCCGTGCCGTGCAAATTACGGCACTAGTAGCATTTACGCTCCCCGTACTACTAGCGGGATGGAATTTATTCGGGCTAACTGTTGGCAGCGACGAGACCTTATCAACACCCTCTAATTTACCTTTTTTCGGCAGCCTATCTTCATCTTCCATAGGAGAGGTAACGCTGCTCGACCCCTTCGCAACTCTGCAGGTGGCTGCTGCATCCAAAACGTTTGAGATAGACTGGCTACTGTTTGCCCTACCAATCGTGATAATCTATGGCTTAATTCGCGCTCGCGCTTTCTGCGGTTGGGTATGCCCCGTAAACCTCCTGCTGGAAGGAGTGGACTTCCTGCGGCGAAAACTACACCTCACCGTGCGCGAGACACCTATCCCCCGTCATACGAAACTCTGGATAGCCCTTGCCACGGTCATACTATCGGGCATCCTAAGTATTCCGGTATTTGAGGCACTATCGCCAATCAGCGCCGTAAACAAGGGGATTCTTTTCGGCAGCACGACAGGACTCTTGGTGCTTGTAGCCATCATGATAACCGAGCTATTCTGGGGACATCGCGTGTGGTGCCGCTCCCTTTGTCCGCTCGGCGGTTTCTACGAAGCTATCGGCCGTCTAGGTATCGTGAGGGTAACGTACGACAGCACCGCCTGCACCCAATGTAAGGCGTGTCAGGATGCATGCCTAGCCGATCCCTCTATTCTCACCCCCGTGCTTGACGAAGATGAAACCAGCGTTCGCGCTGGTGACTGCATGGTCTGCGGATCGTGCATAGACGCCTGCCCTACACACGCCCTGCATCTAGGCCTCGGAAAAAGGTAACTACTACACATCTAGCAACTTATGTCTTAAGGCATAAGCCACGAGATCAGCGCGAGTTTTAAAGTCCAATTTTTTATACAATTTCGCACGATGCGCTTCGACGGTTTTTACTGAAAGAAAAATGAGTTCTGATATTTCCTTATTCGTATAACCCTTGGCCAGCAATTGCAATATCTCCAATTCGCGATTCGAGAGTTGCTGATAAGAACGATCCTCCGCTTTGTTTCCCCCTGCAAGCTGCCGGGTTAACAGCGCGGCCATCTTCGGATGGATATAGCTACCGCCTTCAACCACCGCGTGTACGGCAGCTATCAACTCTTCAGAAGACGAATTTTTTAACACATAACCCGAGGCCCCTCCGCGCAACGTGTAAAACAAGTATTCCGGCTCGGCGAACATAGTAAGGATAATGATTTTCGTTTCCGGAAAATCACGCGCAATTTGCTCACACGCTACCAGCCCGCTCTGTCCGGGGGGCATGGATATATCCATAAGGAGCACATCGGGCCGCTCGCGCGCAACAACAGCATACGCCTGAGTACCATCGGCTGCCTCAGCCACCACCTTGAAGCCGGACTCCTGTTCTAGAATCATCTTGAAACCCGATCGCACGATTTCATGATCGTCTGCCAATACAATGCGAATCATGCGCACTCCTCCTGCTCTCCTGCGCGCATCGGCGCGACCAGAACTACCTCCGTGCCGTCGCTACTTGATTCGATACGCAACGAGGCACCAATAAGCTTGGCTCGCTCCTGCATGCCAGAAAGCCCGCATCCAGTGCCCTTAACAACCGGATGTTCAGTATCGAAACCACCACCGTGGTCAACAACGCTTACATGCAGCCAGCCGCCGGTATCCTCCAGCCTCACGTACACCTGATCAGTATCGGCATACTTACAGGCATTCAAGATTGCTTCCTGACAAATGCGATAGGCCTGTGTCTCTAGCGCTTGATCAAAGCGCCGGCATGATAACGCTCCCTCAAACACGATATCGGTACCATATGCCTTCTCTAACAGCACCGCCTGCGAACGCAATGCCGGAACAAGACCCAAATGGTCAAGTGCAGCAGGACGCAGTTCCACCGACAGGTTGTGTAACTCGTCTAAAATGCGGTCAAGATTACCAAATGTCTCGTTTAAAAGAGCTCGTCCCTCGTCATCGTCGATATGGGACTTTAGACGCTTCATGAGAAACGAAACCGCGAGCAACTCTTGCGCAATACCATCGTGTAACTCGCGCGAAATACGCTTACGTTCTTCTTCCTGAGCAGCGATAACACACGATACTTCCGAATGCACGAGAAACGGACTGTCTCGAGACTCACTGCGCTGCTCGGCAGCAATGCGGTCAAAACTCATGAAGTCGCCGTCCACCACACCAAGGTCACCAAGATTCCCCTGGAGATCTGCTATAAGCTCTTGATATACTTGGCGATTCCGCGCATCGACCGATCGATATGCACACAACAGCGCTCCAACAATACGACCCTTCTTCGTAAGGGGTAGCGCACAAAAACTATGGAGATCCTCGGCAAACACAATGGGATATGACGAATACTCTTGAGGGTCAATTTCTTCATCAATGTCGGCGAACATCATGGGTCTACCCGCTTTAATAACAATGCCACCGATGCCGTGTCCGGGTGCCAGAACAATACGATGATGCCGCTCGTCGGTAGCTCCCGCACTGTATATCCATTTGAGTGGTGCACCCAAAAACGCAGTCAGCCCAATTGCAACAAAATCAAATCCATAGTCTATCTTCAGTTTATCGACGGTTCGCGCATACTCTTCGCTACCCCCGTCTAGCACCTCGTCACTAAAATTTGATGCCCCCATATAATGCCCCCTCGACATCACGCAGGCTTCAACACCTAACGCAGCTCTTGTAGGTCTCATGCCTTACCAGCTTCGCATTTTCATTATCCTCCATTTCAGTAAAAAGCGCGAATCAAGAGGGGCAAAGCGCGGTTCTTCGTTCGGAAAATCTCCTCGCCATAACCACCCTCACAAAACCATGTCATATTTCTTAAAATAATCTTTGACACTTTAACCCAATCTGGTAAACTAACTGCTTGCTGGATCGGTAACGATCTAAGCACAAAACGTGGGCGATTAGCTCAGGGGGAGAGCACTACCTTGACACGGTAGGGGTCACAAGTTCAAATCTTGTATCGCCCACCACGTTTATGCAGGTTATCAAGCTATTAGCTTGATAACCTTTTCTTTCGCTCATAACTCTTTTCACGAAATCACCCATCCCGCAAAATACCGCATGCAATCATCATGTACGCTTCACTTGCAGGCCCTAGGCCCCAAATGTGTGTCTGCAGGCTAATCACTTGCCCATTCGTGGCCCATAACAACCAAAAGGGGGGCGTGCAATCTGCACGCCCCCCCTATCACTATGCAACATCATCAGTAGCTAGCTTCTTACAGCACCATACTTTGAGCGATTGAGAACCATGATAATAAGTATCACAGCAACCGTGCCGCCCACGAGTGAAATCCAAGGATTACCCGTAAACCCAGCTATCACATACCCTAGGAAGCAAACTGCAGCAACCACTGAGGCATACGGCAGCTGCGTGGCCACATGGCGCAGATGATTACACTGAGCACCAGCTGAAGACAGAATGGTGGTATCGGAAATAGGTGATACATGGTCGCCGTAAACCGCACCACCAAGCGTGGCACCGATGGCAACCAAGAACAGCGGGCCTTCGGCAGGAAAGACACCAATGACGATAGGTAGAATAAGCGCGATGGTGCCCCACGAAGTACCCATGGCAAAACCGATGAAGGCAGCCACTACAAAGATAACAGCTGGCAACAACTCCAGTCCTACCCCAATGCTATTTAAAAAGCCACTCACAAATTCACCGGTGCCCAGCAAATACCGACAGGTACCGCCCAAACTCCACGCCAATATCAAAATCATGATCGCGCCCACCATCGAGCGTACACCCTCGGAAATACCCTCAACGTAACCTGACAGCGTCATTAATTTACGAGGAAGGAACATGGCAAGAGCCACTACCAAAGCAACACACACGCCGATACATAAGCCAAATACGGGGT
>JAEWYG010000042.1 GCA_023395755.1 Actinomycetes bacterium
TCCGCAGCCTTTTCAATTGGCCACTGGCGGAGTTAGGTCGCGCGAACATGCGTAATATAGAAACCGTAGAAGTATAACCGAACCGCACCTTGAGCGCAAGAGTACCTTTAAAACGCAATTATGACGGGTACCTTTGAGAGATTCCTACACCAACGATAGCGCGCCCATAGGACAAAAGCTCACACACCTGCCGCAGCTAATGCACGCATCCTGATCGACAGTCGGCGCGCTAAAACCCGTCTGGCTAAGTGCATCAACCGGGCACACTCCCACCGAAGGACAACGGTGGTTTTGTGGACAACGCACTGCATCGACAACCAACGATGTCTCAGTGGGTACTTCCACTTGTTTTGTTTTTTCTAAACCAAATACCATAACGAATTCTCCTCACCTACGCTTTCCATCGCTTCACATACATCGGTCGCGCTCTTTTGCCACAAGCACACAATCAACCACAGACCACGGTAAAACGACAGGATGCTCAGTCACCTTACCTTTGAAAGAGCTATCGTACGCTCTCCCCTCTTTTTGTTCAGTGACGAAGTCACCGTCTTGCAACCTCTGACAAATGAGAGTTTGAGGCATGCTACAATCCACACCAGGAGGAAGCGATGGATATAACAGAAAAAAATTTAGAGCATACGTTAGAACTGATTCTTCCCATTTGGGACAAACTCTCCCTCGCCGAACGCGAATACATCACTCGATCTACCACTTTGCATCACTTCACTGCAGGGTCACCTATTCACGGCGGCAGAGACGACTGTGTCGGAGTACTGCTTGTAGTCCGAGGTCAGTTGCGTACTTATTTTCTTTCTGAGGAAGGACGCGAAATCACCCTTTTCCGACCTCACTTCGGAAGTAGCTGCCTACTGTCGGCATCATGCGTACTGCCAACTATCACTTTCGATGTGTTTGTCGACGCACAAACCGATGTCGACCTACTGATTATTGCCCCAAACTGCTTCAACAAAATTATGCAGCAGAATCCCTCGGTAGAGGCGTTTGCCTATCGTCAGGTAGCGGAGCGATTCTCTGAAGTAATGTGGGTTATGCAGCAGGTACTGTTCGTTAGCTTTGACAAGCGCCTCGCCACCTATCTACTCGCCGAAGCAACCGCCCAGCACGGGCTCCGCATTGTGACCACCCACGATACGGTAGCCCGCGATTTAGGCAGTGCTCGAGAAGTAGTTTCACGCATGCTAAAATATTTCGAGCGTGAAGGTTGGGTAAAGCTTAGTCGTGGCACCATAACGCTCACTAATCCACCGCAACTCAAAATTCTAGCTGAATAAAAAACTTATCTCCTTGTCTTATTTTTACGGCTACTCTTTGCAGCTTCTTCCTGCAGATATCCCACAAAAAGCGGAACGAGCGGCGGGACGAGCTGTGGCACGTAGCTAGGCATGAGCGCATTCATTGTCTTGGGCAACAAATCGGGCATAAGGGCCGCCATGTCGGCAGGCATATCGCCAATATAGGCCTCAACCTCAGCCACCATGTCGGGCATAACCTTTCCCAAAATACCAGGCGCCATCTTAGGAAACATGAGCGGCATCATCCGGGTTAATATCGCCGCCCCCGCCTTCGACCCGCCCATGGCCCGCATCATCGAACCCATACCAGCAGGCATCGCATCGAGCATCCGAGGGAACAAGCACACCATAAAGTTCGCCATTTGCTGAGGCTGCATCAACACAATGAAGCGCTCGAAATAGCTCCACATGTACGAAGTGTAGACATCGGTAGGCTTAATGTCATGACCCGCAGCAACCGCCACCACACGCGCCAAATCGTCTATCCTGACATCGATATCGCCCTTTTCAGCAGAATCGCGCAGCTGCACCTGGCAGCACGGGCAGAGCGCAACCACGGTATGAGCACCAGCGTCAACCGCCTCTTGCAGACGGGCACAACCAAGTTTCGGAGCAACGGGTAATTCGCCAACCAGCGTAACTACCGATCCGCAGCACAGAGCATCTTGACGGTTATGTTCCATTTCCACGTAGTTGATTCCCGGAATGGCTTTTAGCATGTCGCGCGGTGGTTCATAAATACCTTGCGCTCTGCCTGCATGACAGGAGTCGTGAAAGGTAACCGTGCTATCACCAAAGACTGGTGTATCCAGCTTTAGAGTGCCCGCAGCAAGCGCAGGAGCAATAACCTCGCTGTAATGCTTAACCTCGAACTCGTAAGGCTCTCCCCGTCGTCGAGCCTCTTCAGCATACATCTCCTTCCATACCAACGAGCAAGCAGGACATGACGCGATGATGGTCTTAGCACCCCGAGCACGCGCCATGTCTACATTGCGCCGGTACGACTCGACAAACAACTCGTCCTTGCCTGCCATTTTCATGGGAATACCGCAGCACGACTCTTCGGTTCCCCCATAGGCAACACTCAGCCCACTGTCCTGCAGAAGACGCAGTGTTGCTTCGGCAATATCTGTCTCTACATAGCTCGCCGTACATCCGGCGAAAAAGAGCACATCGGCTTGTTCGGGAATCTTTTTCGCCACGTCATCGGGAAGCCAGTCGGCGCGATGAGCTCGCTTACCCGCCCAGATATCCCCTTCGCCCGCAAGCGAGGCAGCCATCATTTCAAAAGGAGGAAACGTTCCCATTCCCTGCTCTTCCACTAGGTTATTACGCAACGCCATACCATTATGGGAGACAGGAAGCTGCAATTGGCAGCGATTATCACAACGTTCGCAGGTGGTGCAGGATAAAAACGTATCTGTACTTGCTCGATCCCATTTTTCTCGGCCGGCATAGGCATCGCGAAGCCAGGTATACTTACCGCGTGGACTCTGGCTTTCCCAACCGCGCCCCGTATATTGCTCGCACGTACTAACACAATACCCACAACGCGAACAGGCTACGGCCATAAAGGCAACATCACCGGGGATACCATTTCGTTGAGGTCCAACAGCAGCTCTTTTGGGTTTTGCCGCATTAGCCACAGGGCGGATAACGCGTTCCATACCCAAAGCCAAACCCATCAACGCATCCAGCGCACCTCTCCCCTCGCCAGGCAACGCAAGCACCTTGCCAGGATTCATGAGGCCATCTGGGTCGACACGTTGCTTGAATGCGCGCAGACGCTGCTGCTTCTGTGCGCCAAGAATACGGTTCGCCTGTTTGCGAAAATACAGCCCCGTCGCATAGCCGCTGCCGCCATGAGTGTTTGCGATCTTAATAACGGAGAGGGATAGTGCGAAGGCAAGATTAAAAGCAAACGTACGCTCGTCATGAGGAATATACCCCAACAACACCGCGCTACCGTCGGCTGCCACCATGCCTTCCAGAACAAAAGGCTGATCAATCTTGCATTCTATCTCGTCGAGCACTTCGGCAATATGCTCACTGGGCACAACCACCTCAGTAGGGATAATGCTCGGGCCCAAACGCTTCAAGCGCATAGGCGCAGTTCGACCCACCCACTCTCGCTGCGCGTCTTCCTCGGGCAACAAAACGCCTCCGAAGGCGTGTATCAGATTTTGCAACCCCTCATCAACTACCAATATGCGACTCACGGGAAACGCGCACATCAATAGGTATGTCTCGGGAAGACGAGCCTCTGCGACCGCCTCAGAAGCAACCTCATCAAATTCATAAGCGTGGCAGGCTCGCCCTGGTAGTCGTTTCTTCAGCTTCATCGCTTCAGGATTCAAGAAGGTCAGCGACCACAGAGGAAGCTGAGCCGATCGTATACCAGCCACCATCGCATTAAGCGCCGCCGCATCAGGCAACGACACGAGGCGAACCACCGTTTCTTCACTCCGTCGCACCTTGAAGGTTACTTCAGTGATGATGCCAGTAATTCCCTCGGCATCAGCCACTAAATCGAGCAAGTCGCTACCTTCCATGAAGTGAACTTCGCCTTGTGGGTCAACAAGACGTACTGATACAACGTTATCCTTAAACGCGCCAAATTCGTAAGAGCCAAAACCACTGCCACCCTGAGCAAGCCACCCACCAACGGTTGAGCTGGGATAACTCGAGGGATGCAAACGCACCTCTAAACCCTGGGCCGCCAGAGTGCGATCAAGGTTTTCCCAAATAACACCAGGCTCACAGCTTACGATCTCGGAA
>JAEWYG010000080.1 GCA_023395755.1 Actinomycetes bacterium
ACCTAAAGTCGGTCATGGTATCGCCGGTTGTTGCATTGCAGGCTATGGCTGAGTTAAAAGGCCTCGTTGATGAGCATGGTATCGAGCCTATCGACCGCAATGCGGTGGATGCTGAGTTGGAGGCTGCTGGTGTTGTGATTGCTCCGACCAATGCTATGGTTGAAATGCTGGGTGATGGTGCGGCTGCGGCAGTGGATGCAGGATTATTTCCCGTTGCGAACAATCTGTTGTCTTTGCGTTTGCGGTATCGTCCTGATGATGCCTTGGCCAGCGTCTTGCGCTCTCTCGGAGATAGCTAGGTTTGGCTTGCCTGATTGTCGTCGAAGTGGGTTGTGATGGCAGATGGGTTAGTTAGGTTGCCGTTGACAGGAGGCGCTTCAGCGCTTTTCGTTAACTTTTTTAAGACCTGCGTTACAATATTCTTTGAAAGATTTATCGTAATAAAACAACAATGAAAAGGAATTATCATGGCGCTGCAAGCCCCCGAAGGAACAAAAGACCTGCTGCCTGATGAGTCGAAGTTCTGGACGCACTTTAAGGCGACGGCTGCCAAGGTGTTCGGTTGTTATGGCTACGTACCGATAGAGACGCCCTTGTTTGAACAGACCGATTTGTTCGTGCGTGGCATTGGTGAGGCTACCGATGTGGTTTCGAAAGAGATGTTCACCGCCATATCGGGACAAAATCTCGAAACACTGTTGGGCGGCGGTACCATCAAGACGAAGAGTCGTTTGTCACTGCGTCCCGAGGGTACAGCTGGTGTGGTACGTGCTGTGGTGCAACACGATCTGGTACCGCAGGGTGCGGCTCCAGCTAAGCTTATGTACGCGGGTCCAATGTTTCGTGCCGAACGTCCGCAGAAGGGTCGTCAGCGTCAGTTTAACCAGGTGGGTGTCGAGTGTCTGGGTGCTGAAGACCCCAGTATCGATGCCGAGAGCATTATCATGCTTATGCGTTTCTTTGCTGCCATTGGTATTCCGGTAGAGTCAACGCGATTGTTGGTGAACTCGATGGGATGTGATGCATGCCGTCCGGCTTATCGCGATGTGGTTCGTGCTTATATGGACGCCCATGCTGGAGAACTCTGTGATGAATGTAAACGCCGCGCGGAAACAAACCCGCTACGTGCGTTCGATTGCAAAAATTCTACCTGTGCAGCCATTATGGCAGGTGCCCCGAAGATTACTGACCATTTGTGTGACGATTGTAGAGGTCACTACGATACGGTAAAGCAATACCTTTCGGGAGAGGGACTATCCTTTGAAGAAGACCCGAAACTTGTGCGGGGCTTAGACTACTACACGCGCACCGTATTTGAAGTACAGGTGACCGAGGGTATGGGCAGTCAAAACGCCATCGGTGGTGGCGGTCGCTACGACAAATTGGCCGAAGAAGTGGGCGGTCGTCCCACACCTGGCTTCGGTTTTGCGTTGGGCTACGAGCGCTGCGCCATTGCCCTGGAGGCGGCAGGCTATGAGTTCCCGCGGGCGCAGCAGTGCGATTATTTTGTAGCTTGCGTAGACGACTCCGTGCGTGCCGAGGCGTTTTCTCTGGTGCAGACGGCGCGTAGTGCGGGTTTGGCTGTTGAAATGGACCACCAGCATCGCAGCTTGAAGAGCCAATTTAAACTTGCCGACAAACTTGATGCTGCCAAGGTAATTGTTCTTGGTCCTGACGAGTTGACTGCTGGCGAGGCTAAACTGCGCGACATGCGCTCACACGAGGAGCAAACGGTGAAGCTTGCCGATTTTAAAGTTCAACTTACGTCTGCGAACGTATGGGGTGAAAAATAAGCGTGATTCGTGCTTGTCGGTTTGTGATGGGCTGTCCGGCGTAAGAAAGAGAATTGCCCTGCTTGGCGGGGAGGGAGCCAAGCAGGGCGCGAATAGTTATCGTGACAGCACCCGTGAGCCTTTATTGTTGAAAGGTGAGTGTACGGAGGGTTAGCTTAAGAACTTGCCCACTGATTTGCCGCATTCGCGACCGAGCGTGATGGCAAGACCGAGGCTTACGCCAGGGATAGGTGTAATGTATTCGTAGCCGAATCGGCGTCCGCAATCGTTACCAGACACATAGAGGCCCTCAATGGGTTCGAAGTTGTTGTCGAGAGCGTTTTGTTCGCCGTCAGTGATGATGCCTCCGCAGGTGACCATGGTTTCACCCAGCACGGGATCGAAGGTACAGGCGTAGTACGGGGGTTCTTTTACGGGAAATAATACGGCTTTGTCGCGTCCGAAAGCCTGGTCGGCACCGGCCTCGCAATAGGTATTGTAGTCCTGCATGGTTTGTATGAAGTTCTTTACGGAGTCGCCGGTAAGCCCCATCTGGCCTGCGAGGCCTTCGAGGGTGTCGTCGGCGATGAACTCGATGGTGGTAACCGGCCCCATGCTTCCTTTTGCATCGGCATCCTTCTCGGGCTCAGTGTATGTTCCCTTGAAAATGGCGTAGGCTTTGTCGAGCGATTCCTTCAGCGAGGCAATGTTCTGGTCGGTTGCTGTGAAGCCGGCGTGTTGGGGGATGGTGTACTGGCGATAGGTGGGGAAGTTTGCATCGCATACGGCGAACTTTGTCTTACGGCTGCGATATAC
>JAEWYG010000130.1 GCA_023395755.1 Actinomycetes bacterium
GTATATCCCTATTGGTGAGGGTGGATCTGCTATCGCGTACGGTAACTTCATCAACGCTGTTATTCAGTTCTTCATCATTGCGCTGGTTGTATTCCTCGTCGTAAAGGCCATGAACAAAGCACGTACCTTAACAAGCCGCGGTGAGATTATCGAAGAGAAGAAAGCTCCCCGCTGTCCTTACTGTCTCGAAGAAGTTGCAGAAGGCGCTACACGCTGCCCCCATTGTACCGCCGAGCTGCCTGAAGCCGCCCGATCCACCGTGGCATCAGCGCAGCCGGTTAAATAGCCTAAGTGCTCTCGATGGGAATTGAGAGCACTTCTTCTTCAGTCGAGAACATCTTTTCTTGCTTTGCCACAAATGCCCTTAAATCACTCTCCGAATGCAGATCAAGCTTTCCATATAAGTTATGCAGATGGGTCTTAATAGTATTGGGAGTAATGAACAACTCCTCAGAGATAGCCTTGCGCGTCTTTCCCATCACAATGCTGTACATAATCTCAAGCTCACGTTGTGTCAAACCGAAATCTTGAGCAATAATTTCGCAGCTGTGATAAGCATCAGTAGTCTCGCCCGGATCTCCCGGCCGAACAAACCCCCACCCTGTTTTCAAGTTCGCGCTGTTGGACAGCAAAAGACCCACAAGCATTACCAAAAAAGCTGCTACCCCAAAAAAGAAGGCAACTTCCTTCGCGCTAATCAAATTCTGCAACGCCACACTTCCGATGACAACGCCCAACGCCCGTCCGATCATAAGAGCAGTGGAAGGACAAGATGCCACCCAAGTTGCGGGTTGATCGTTGTTTTTAATTAGATACGAGCCCAAGCCCCAAAGGACTAAATCTAAATACAGAAAACCAGTCAGCTGTAACACTGCTGCGATCGCTGAAATATCAACAAATGCCCCAACAGAAAGGAGCCCTACACCTGCGAGAGGAAACCCTATCTGGTACACCGAACGATTAAAATCCATCTGCAGTACCAATACCACCAAAAACGCCAACAAAGCCGCAAAAAAATATCCTACGGAGTCGAGAAATTGCCCAAAGAAACCCGAGAAACTTAAAAATCCCAACGGGATGCCCAATGCCAGCCCCTGGGTAAAAGAGGTGGTCATAAACCGATAAGGAATAAGAAGATTGTTCGTCGATTCGCGGTAAAGAACCTTCTGGTCGGGAAACGCTCTTTGTTTTGCAAAGAAAAACGCCAACACGATGAGCGTCGGAAACACAAACATTAAAACCCACACTATCGTTGAAGGTAGCAAAGCAATGCCGGCAGCCAACACTGCCGTGGCCAACGCCGAAGCAATGCCGTAGGTAAGCGTAGGAGTCATGCCCAACATACCGAACAAACGCCCTAGCTCAATATGTATTCCCATAAGACCTACGCCGAGCGAGGCAATTCCCAACCCTAATGTAACCATTCGGAGCGCCCCATTGGTAATGCCCGCATGCGTTTCCATGAACAGGAAGAACACTCCCAATGTCATGCTAATCACGAGGAACCATAAATAGCCAACTTTGTCGAAAACCCGTACTTTTTTAAATCCGAAGGCAAAGAACAAACATACCCCTGCGCACATCAACATGAACAAAACGAGCGTTGGAAGACTGCAGCCTCCCAGCTGAAATGTTCCAGGAAAAAGAAAGCTTTCCATAAACAGGAGTACTGCAAATGTTTTATAAACGGTAAAAACAACAAAGAGCGAAGGGTACTTTCGCACCGCATGCGCAATTTTGCCCATCTCACTACGATGAACGCCCCCAGAATCCATCATGGCTCCCCCTGACGACTTTGCGTCCAGCCTTGAAGTACGCGCATGACGAGTGCTCGAGCAGAATACTCGGCATGTCCGTACGATAGTATAACTAATCCAAACTAAAATGAGTCTAATCCTCATGGGGTTAGATCTTTGTTTAAGCTAAACCACCTTGGAAGGAGCATAGCGTTTTATGAATAAAAATCGCATTATTTACTCCAGCACATGCGCAGCGTCCTTATCCGAGGAAGGACACTTACGAGGAGGTGAAAGGGGGGAACGGACGCTAGCGTGAGCGATCACTGCGCTGATCGAACGATTCGAAGCCAAAGTTTCGCAGAAGCGAAAACCGAGGTGTCACCCCCTGTTCTCCCTTCGGGTCGCTCCCGGAGGGAGAACATCCATGAGCATCTTCCTGACGAAGGGAACCGCTGTCCATGAAACGTTCCGTACCGACACAAGGATCTGACCGTTATCTGGATTTCATGAGTGCACAAGGCCTCTGCTTCCGCATGCAAGTAATGGACGATCCGGCCGATGCGTACTCGTTCACCGTTCGTGTAACTCCGCTAACTTCGCAAGACGAAGTCATAGAGGATATTCCCCTTATCGAAACCCCTAATCATTTTTCTGTTCTTACCGCACGCGAGCGCGACGTAGCCCTGCTTGTTTCCAAGGGATTCACCAATGAACAGATAGCAACCAGGTTATGCGTCAGTCTTTCCACCGTGAAGTCCCACCTCCAAAACATTTTCGCCAAAGAACACGTAGCCAATCGCACCGCCCTTGTTTGCCTTCTTCACGGAACAACTCACTAAGCAGCAACGCTTCCTCTCTGCACTTTACCCCGCGTCTTCCCCTTCAATGAAGCCTGTCTTCTTCTCCCTTCCGCGCTCTGAGCGAAAGAGTGCCTATCTGCCCAGCAAAACTAGGAGCCCCTGCTACCGGGGGGGGTGGCAGCAGGGGCTTTACGGGGATAGGATAAGTCTCACTCCAATACGGTGCGCTTCCTGGCTATCTACACCACCAGGGGCACCATTACATACATGACAAAGAACGACCATGCAATGCATACCGTAAATATAGCCAACTGAATCAAACAGATAGGATGATAGGTTCCCTTAAAGTGGAACACCTTGAATACCCAATCGACCAGCGGCGCAAACACTATCGCGCCAATAAGGATAGTTGGGATAACAATAGCCCAGCTCGGCGGATAAGTGCTCACCACCGCCGACACAAACACCACCCCAGCAAAGGTAAAGGCCATGCCGGTTTTCTTCCATCGTGGGTACCAGATAAGAATAGCCAACGCAGCAGTTACCACCTGAGCCATAATGAGTAAGGGGAAATTACCAGAGCCGTAAGCCGGATGCAGCGGATTCATCACCCACGAAACAATGCCCCCCACATACATGCCGATGGTCGCCCAAGAGCTACCCCAAATGGTCAACTGACCAATATCGCCAAACACCTGATGAACAAAAAACTTGCTCGATACCTGCGATGTTGCCGGATTCTCACCTGCGGGAGGCGCAGGAATAGTCATCCAAGGCATAAGGCGAAACAGCAGAGAACACAACGGCACAATAATAGCCACACCGATAGACACCGCCACAAACAACGGCAGACCCAAGGGGGCAATAATGCCGTAAAGTAGGGCAAAGCAGACCGGACACGTAACAAGCGTTCCCACGATAAGAGAAGTGGCAACCTTTTTAATGTCGGACCCATAAAAGATAACAAAAACTTGTACGGTCAGAACCACAGCGAACGTAGGTATCCAGCCGCTCGCAAACATGCCACCGTAAATAAGTTGACCCAAAATAAGAGCCAGAGCTGTGGTTACGAACATAGTTGTGAAAATACGACCATTACCAGCCACGCCAGTGCCGGCATGGGGCGAACGTTTACGCTCGAGGGCAGCGGCCACAAAGCCCATGATAATCATACCAATCGTAGCTGGAAGAGCCGCAATGAACGAGCCTTCTGTCCAGTCGGCAAAGAACCACGCCACGCGATAGAATGGCGAACCCTCAATACAGCCGGTCATCATAGCGCCGAAGCTATAAATAAAATCGTTGTTTATTAACATTGGTTGAATAAATGTCATCAGCGCGTACAGAGCGATAGCGCTAACAACTGTTATGCAAAATGCAGGAAGTATCTCTTTGCGCGAACAGACAGAAGCCTTATCGATAGACTCTTCAGTCACCATCGATCCAGCCTCTTCCATAAGAGTATCTACCACGGTAACACCTTCTCTCGTGCTCTCAATTGAATACGCAGCGCAACAAGCAAAGCAGCCCCACTCCTCAGGGGGAGCTATTTCGTCCGTGCGCTTTTGAACTACCGAGGAAGGATTAATGCGATCATCATACCCAACACCTCCCCTTGATGGGAATCGGCCGAAAGTACGATAATCCAACCGATATATCATCCTTTTAGCCACTGGCGACTCTTGCCAGTTTTCTCGTATTCTAAGCGGCGGGATGGCACATCAGGTTTCAAGGAGTTTCTTTAAGTTTTGCCCGCTTGCGCGGTTAGCGATCCGCGCAAAGGCATACCCAACTCTTCGCTTCTGCGCGGTAATGACGACTGAAGAGGAGGCACTACTATGAGCACGTGGTATCCTGAGGCTGATCTGGTTATAAAGCATCCAAAAATTTATACCGTTGCTATCACCTGCGACGAAGTCAAGGCCGGTAAGACCAACTTCCCCATCATCGCAGACGGAGGCGTAGCCGCCAAGGATGGTAAAATCATTGCGGTAGGCACCGCCGCCGATATGGACCAGTATGTTGGCGCTCACACTGAAATCATCGATGCTTCCGGCAAAATCCTTACTCCCGGCTTCGTCGAGTGTCACATGCACTGCAAGTGGACCGGCGAGCAAATGCTTAATCTCGATTTCAACGGCGTAACAAGCCGCCAAGCCATTATTGACGCCCTCAAAGAAAAAGTTGCAAACACCCCTCCCGGCGTATGGATCGAGGGCGACGGCTGGAACGAGCTTATCTGGGAAGACAGCCAAGAGCTTATTACGCGTCGTGAGCTTGACGAAATTGCCCCAAATAATCCAGTCTTCCTGTTGCACATGACGGTGCATACTATCGCTGCAAACTCGCTTGCACTCGAAGCATGCGGATACACCAAAGATACGCCGCAACCTGAGGGTGCCGAAATCGGACATTACGACGATGGGGAACTCAACGGCATTCTGTACGAAAATGGCGCACTACAGCCCATGTTGAAAGCAAAACCTCCGCTGACCGACGCTCAACACCTTGAGAGCCTCGAGCTTATCGGACAGCGTCTCAATTCGTTCGGCGTCACCAGCGCCATTGATGCCAACCTCAACTACAAGCAAATGCACATTTACAATGAGGCGAAGAAGCAGGATAAACTCACGTATCGCGCTAACCTTATGTTCTATCTTGACCCGCAGTTTGGCTCTTTCGAGGATAATTTGCGCCGCCTCGAAGAAATGGATTGCGTTACCGGCTTTGGCGACAACATGCTCAAACTAAACGGCTGCAAGGTAACGCTTGACGGCATAACCGCTGCCGGTACCGCAGCCATGAAGCGCCGCGAATACCGTCAACGTCCAGGCTACTACGGCGACACTATTTACACACAAGAAGAGATCGATGCCCTTGTGTGTAAAGCAACCGAGCTCGGCTGGCAATTCGGTATCCACACCATCGGCGACATGAGCGAAGATCGCGCTCTGCACGCCTTCCAGGAGGCGAATAAGATTCGTCCCGTCAAGGAGTTGCGCCACTATCTTATTCACTATCAACTGCCTTACGAAGACCAGTGGCCCATCATGCAAGAACTGGGAGTGGGCGTATGCTTACAGCCCACAATTGTTGCCCAGATGGGCGAGGAGCCGCTGTTCTGGCCTGAACAAGTCGAGCGCTTCCAGTCGCCAGGCCTCATGTTTGCAAACGGCATCATTGCTGGTGGCAGCTCCGACTCACCCGTCGTTTCCTGCAACCCACTACTGGGTATGTACTACGCTATCACACGCCTCGACGAAACTACCGGCAAGGTACTCTCCAAGGGCGATGAGTCAAAGATCACCCCCATCCAGGCGCTTATCATGTACACGAAGAACTCAGCATTCTTCAGTCACGACGACGACAAGATGGGCTCAGTAGAGGTGGGCAACTGGGCCGACTTTGCTATTCTGGAAGACGATTGTTTCGCTTCCGACGATCCAACTGATATCCGCGATGCGAAAGTTACCAAAACCATCCTCGGCGGCAAGGTAGTGTACGAGGTCTAAAGTTTTTGCAGCATATGCTTGTACGCGAGGCGCTCCGACCACAGAGCAGTCGGGGCGCCTCGCCTTTTGCGACCAAAATTTCGCTATACTGCAATCAGAACCTATCCGCGCATTCGTACAAAACGCACCTATTATCAACTTTCCCCGATACCGGCTTGCGGGCCGTAAAGGAGATCTCATGACCATTCGTCCGACCAAGATGGCCCTCACCATCTGCCTTGCCGGAACATTGGCCCTCGCTGGCTGCGCTACGGGCACTCAAAGCTCGCCCGGCTCCCAAGCTTCCCTAAGCAGCACTTACGCCGTCGCACAACCAGTTATCCCGGAGAAAATTACCGAAGACAATTCGGAAGCATGGCTAAAAGTGGTGGATGAAAACCCGCTGGACGAAGCGTTTCTCGCCTCGCTTTCTGCATTCTCTTACCGCACGGCCGCAGCCGTACTAAGCCAAGATACCGAAGGGGTTGCGATACAAGATGCCAAAAATGCCACGTATTCGCCGGTAAGTCTTTATTTTGCGTTAGCGATGGCCACTCAAGGCGCATCGGGCGATACCGCCCGACAAATGAACACCTTATTGGGTGCACCCGACCCTGCCGCCGCGCCACAAGAGTGCGGCAACTTATTCCGCGTGCTGGCAAGCGACCCCTACACCACCATGCAATTAGCGAACTCCCTCTGGATGTCCGACCGCGACACGTTCGAACAAGGCTTCATCGACACGGCAACGCAGCAGTTTTACGCCACCCCATTCTCGGTTTCTTTCGGTACACCCGAGGCCGATGCCGCGCTGGCCGATTGGATTGCTCTGAATACAAACGACACCCTTAAGCCAGAAATACAAACTTCCGCCAATCAGCTGCTTGCCCTCATTAACACCGTATATTTTAAGAACGGCTGGGCGAGCCCCTTTGACATCCAAAACACCTTGGACGATACGTTTCATACGACAGCCAGTGATATCACTGCCTCATTCATGACGCAGCATTTCGACAATCCGCGCGAGTACAAGGAAACCGCTCTTTATGCTCGTGCTAGTCTCGACTTCGCAGGAGGTGCCACCATGACTTTTGTGCTACCATCCGAAGGAGCGACTCCTGCCGACCTACTGGCTAACGAAACGCTACTGATGGAAGCATTTACCTCCACATCCAACACCCTTGCTCGCATAAATTTTACCCTGCCCAAAACCACCTTCGATAGCTCGTTTGACCTAATTGAACCCCTGAAGCAACTCGGTATGACCATTCCGTTCTCAGACCAAGCCAACTTCTCAAACCTTACCTCCACCCCCGCTTTTATATCGTCGGTAGAACAAGAAAGTCACATTAGCTGGGACGAGAATGGTGCTGAAGCCAGCGCCTACACCAACATAGGTATTTCGAAAATGTCCCTCATGCCCGAAAACGTGCCCGAAGTCGATTTTAAGTTGAATCGCCCCTTCCTCTTCGCCATTACCTCAGCGCAGGGAGTACCTCTCTTCATTGGTGTGTGCGAGAATCCAGTAGCCTCATAGGGTCTTGGCATAACATACCCCTGTAGTAACGTTGTCATTACAAACAGCATTACAGTTGATCTACGTGAGAAAATTAACCTATTCGAGGAAACCATGCTTGAATCATTTGCGAACAAATTCGACAATAACAATCACCCTATTAGTGAAGATATCGCCAATGAACTGAAAGCTCAAATATTCTCCGGAAAGCTAAGACCGGGAGATCGACTCGTGGAGCGGCAGCTTGCACGCGATTTTAATGCCTCACGACAACCTGTACGCGATGCCTTAGATTTTCTCGAAAAACGAGGATTTGGTCGTCAGATTACCTACTAAGGGTGTGGTAGTTGCCCCACTTAGCCCTAAAGATCTCGACGACCTATTTGTGGTACGCGAAAGTCTTGAAGTTCTCGCTGCGCTTTTAGCCTGCAAAAATGTCATGGCAGGAGCTGATGCAAGTACTCTCAAACAACTCATCGATCAGAACCACACGGCACTTCTAGAAAAAGGCGATGAAACCGCCTTTCGAACTAACGCGGAATTCCATGAAGAGATTTTGGTACTCGCCGATAACGAGATGCTAGCCAGTATTCTCAATCCCATTCTTTTACGCATGCATCTTCTTTCCGGCGGCATGCGAAACCTCGAAGTTGTACATGCTGAACATATAGAAATGTACGAAGCCATTGTTTCAGGTGATCTCAATAGACTGGAAAGTTGTGCACGCAGCCATGCAAACAAACTTTCCGTCAATATAAAGACGATAGGCTCCTCGGAAAATTAACTGCAACAGAACCGCAATGTAGTGAAGGCCGCGAATTAAAAATCGCAGCCTTCACCAAAGCAAGACAAATACCCGTAACAAAGGCTCACTGCCTTAGATAAAGGTTTCAATTTCCTTTTTCGCCAGACAATTGCTCTCTATAAAAGCCCTGACGGGACTAGGATCATAGCTTCTGCCATAATAGTTACATGAGTAAGTGCAACGCTGACAATTGATACAAAGGTCGCTGTTCACTTGTGATACATCTTTAGGGTCGATGGCTTCTACAGGACAATTTTCTGCACACCTTCCGCATTTTGTGCATTTTTCTGCATCATAAATTTTTTCAGCAACTTTAAGAGGTTTGATTTCAGGTGTAGGATTGCCCGGAAGCACAGCTTCGGTACTAGGGCTTTCCTTGAACCTAGCAACAACTTCTTTAGCAAATGCGGTTATAGTGTCACGATCTTCTGCATTGGGGCGATTATGCCCGGCTTTTTCGGAAAACACATGAGGGGTTACGATGGCGATAGCTCCTATCACCTTAAAACCCTGTCCGCCAAGAATACCTTTCATCTGGGCAAGTAAATCGTCGTAATTGCGATTTCCGAATGCAGCCAAAACCACAGCAGGAGTATCGTTGCCCTTTAAATTGGTCAGCAACCCTTGCACCGAAGCAAGTCGTCCACCCATTGAGGGGGCGGCAACAATAGCAAGTTCATCGTTGGCGAACTCAATGTCTTTTTGACGGTTTGCCTTTGGCGTGAGGTCGTAATAATCAGGTTTGGCAGAAATGCTCTCGGCAAGTGCCCCCACAGCGTTTCGGGTTCCATTTGTCGGACTGAAGAAAGCGACCTTTACTTTGACAGCATCTTTCACATCTGCTTGAACCGTAGAAGCATCCTCAGACTTCGACTGCTGAGGAGCGCAGCCGGCTACAAGGGAAGCACCCGCAATACCTGCTAATCCGATACCTGACACTTTAAGGAAATCTCGTCTCACTAATTGTTTTTGCATTTTATCCCCTCGCTAATGCTTACAATATACCGTCATTCCCCACCGCCCTGAAATAGATTGAGCAAGCAGATTAACGGCAGTATACGAAGAAGAATAGGTTCGGAGAAGATAGATGTAGGCATTAAAATAATGCCTTTCAACTGGAATTATTTTAATGCCACCATCAATTAGTTAGCCACTGTCTGTTAAGAAACCGACGACAAAGACTCTTCAACTAATCGTTTCATTTCTTGCACAAGCAAAGATCCGTTTTCAGAGGCCACAAACTTATCGGTGAACAAAACGTAAAAGTCCGTACGCAACATCATATCTTCAAGCGAGAAGGCGCGACACTCCTTCCGCTCGTCTATACCGAATCGCGAGATCAGGGTCGTTGGAACTACGCCGAACATATCTTGGAAGTTGAACACGTTGTATTCAAAATGGTCGCTAAAATCCATTGTACGCAGCACAATGCGAGCACCTTGGTCTGCAAAGCACTCCACAACACCATCGCGTAAGTAGCTGCGATGTATATCAGGTGGCAACATAAACACTGCTCCGTCTAAATCACGAACCGTTATAGAAGGCTTACCAAAAAGTGGATTATCCTGGGTCATCAGCAGCTTTATTTCTTCAGTACACAGTTTGAACCCCTGCATCCCGAGGGTAAGTTCCGTTCGATTTTCTTCCGGGACATAGCTTTTGTAGCCAGCAACCACAATATCGTTCGTACCATCAAGAAGAGCATCACTGGTACTAAAGGGGCCTGTAACCGTCTCAATATCAATGCGTTTTCGAGGGAAACGATCTTGAATAGCATGTCGGGCTTGATACAGTATGGTCTCAATCCAAGGTAAATTGGTTTGCGCGACCGTAACAGTAAGCACGTTATCCGCGAAACTCTGATACTCATCTACGATATCTTGAACCGTTTCAAGCAAGCAGGTACCTGTCTGGACGAAATGTCGTCCGGCAGGAGTAAGCATAGCCTTACCCTGACACTTACGTACCAGCTCGCATCCCAATTCTTCTTCAAGTTCGCGTAGATGATCTGCTAGTGTCGGGCGGGTTATGTACAGTTTTTTAGCTGCCGCTGAATAGTTCATTTCTTCAGCAAACGTCAAGAATTCCCTTACATGGCGCGTATCCATAGAAATCCCTCCCCGGTCAACGATGAGTGCGTCGCAGCACCTGTAAAAAATATTTTACACCTTATTGCATCATTCTCCTACCTACCAGCAAGTATTCCAACAGTCCTTAAAAAAGACCTCCTGATGAAAGCATCACAACACTCGTAGGATAAACCCAGGGAGTAACCCAATAGCCCGGCAGATTCCTTTGGGAGGGAATGAACAATCCGCAAAAATTGCGATTAGTTCGCCGGATGGGCCAAATTGAAAGGGGATGTTATGAGCTTGGATCGTAGAAGTTTCTTAAAGGGTGCAGCGATCATCGGAGGCACCGGGGCCTTGGCGGGCCTAGCGGGGTGCGCACCATCGGGAGGGAAAAACACCAGCGAGAATTCCTCTGTATCAAAAGAACGCACCGCCTTTGAAGCTGCGACACAACCCATTGCCCCCGTTGAGGCTCCCACCTCATGGGACGAAGAAACAGAAATTGTAGTTGTGGGTTCGGGCGGAGGCGGAATGAATGCTTCAATCCGCCTTGCACAAGCGGGATACCAGGTGCTCATGTTGGAGCGAGGCGAAGAGACCGGCGGCAACTCGAAGCATTCGTCGGTTTTTTCTAACTTCGGTGGACACAAGCAGGCCGAAGCCTCGAAGTGGGCCTATCCAACATATCCCTACGACGTAGACAACATCGTTGAATTCGTTATGGACTGCCAGCAGATGACTGGCGACCCCGAACTACTACGCGCCATGGCAATCGAGGGGCCCCAGTGTATCGACTGGATGAACGAGAAGGCCGGGGCCAAATGGAAGCCCATGAACCCCTCGCCTGCCGGTGCTGGCCTTTTGGAATGGGAGGGTATGTCCACACCAACCAATGGCATCAACGTAAACCTTATCCCCTTCCAGCACCTTGAGAAAACCGCTCGCGACACCGGTGTGGATATTCGCACCTCGTGCAATGTCGACACACTCGTATACGACGGAAACGCCGTACTGGGCGTGAAAGTAACGCAAAACAAAAACGAACGGTTCATTCGCGCAAAACGAGCCGTTATATTAACTGCCGGAGGCATGGAGATGAACCGCGCCATGATGGCAAAGTATTCCGCCACCTGTCTACAGGGCATTGCCAATATAGCCACTCCGCCCAACGGCACGGGAGAGTGTATTCGCATGGGACAAGGTGTCGGCGCCGACCTCTCCGGTTACGATTCCACAGGAGCGTTTGACGGTGGTGTATGGTGGCGCGACTATGGCGAGTACGACCTGATGATGGACTCACATATTAACAAAGACGGCAATCAGGCCTTGCGTCAACCATGGCTGCGTATTAACCGTGAAGGCCAGCGGGTCCCCTACATTTCAACCTCAGCACACAGTTACCCGTATACAACCGACGCGCCCCCGTCGTCAGAGGGTTTGTGTGACACCGCTGCTATCGAGATGAACCAGCCCGGTGGTAAAACCTTCTGCTGCTTCGACTCAAAGTTCGATAAGCTGGTTACCGAAAACTTCTTTGGACAAGTTATCTGTCGCAAGGCCAAGATCGTGGCCGCTGACGACCCGTTCATCGACCGCGTACCTGAATGGCTGCGCGACTGGCACACCGGCTTCCAGCAAATGATTGATGGTGGCGCCATCAAAAAGTGCGATACCATTGAAGAACTTGAGCGCGAAATGGGGCTTGAAGAGGGTGTGTTGGTTAATTCCGTGAAAAAATGGAATGATGCCTGCGCGAAGGGTGAAGACTATGTAGCGACATACAAGTACCGCCCGGAATGGATGATCCCCATAAACGAACCACCTTTTTACGCCGCGAAGCTGGGTGGGCATGTATTCGGTTCAAAAACTGGCTTACGCATCACACCAAAGATGCAGGTAGTGAATACTGAGGGAGCTGTTATTCCTGGCCTCTACGCTGGATGGCACACTGCCGGTGGTTCGTCGGGCGAGGGCAACCCCGCCGGTAAACCACTAACTGGCATGTATGCCGATCTGGGATTGACGCTGGTAGGCGGCTATATGGCAGCTGGTGGAATTATGGAAGAAGACGGCAAGACTGAAGCGTAATTTCCTTTATTGAGTGCCTCCCGCCTCTATGCCGGTGTTCGCCTTGCGCGAACACCGGCATAATTTGACTCAGAACTTCGTCTAGATCTTATACATAAACTGAAATACATCTTCGCGCTGGATAATAATCTGCATTCCCAAATCTTCGCTAATCTTATCAAGGCGTTCTTGAACCACATTGAAGTCCACACTTTCAGGCTTGAGCGTAACCAGCATGGTCATAGAGAAAATATCATCCAAAATGGTTTGGCTAATGTCGTCGATATTAGCGCCACAGTCGGCAAGCACTGTCGAGACTGCAGCTACAATGCCGCTACGATCCTTGCCGAGAACCGAGATTACGCATTTCATTCGATGGTTCCTTTCATTACATTCACTGATTGCCTTTTATTTTTTACTATTCTAGCGGTTCATTTCGTTCTAGAACGAAATGTTTTCCTCGAAGAAACAGGCGGTCTCTTCGCTCACAAACACTACGAACAAGTGTTTCACGTGAAACATCGAGAACGGAATCGATTCCAAAGAGCCAATCGACAATCGGGCTAGACTAGTCGCGACGCGCAAATATAAGAGAAAGTGCCTCTGCTCGCGTTGCCTGACTTCGCTCGAATGCACCACGGACGGCGCTGGTGGTGGTTTTGGTTCCTGGCTTCTTCACACCACGCATACTCATACATAGGTGCTCAGCCTCCAACACCACAATCACACCCTGAGGGTGCAGCTCTTCAATGAGAGTATCGGCAATTTGAGAGGTCAAGCGTTCTTGAACCTGTGGGCGCTTTGCAAACACATCTACCAAGCGAGCCAACTTCGACAATCCACAGATACGGCCCTCAACCGATGGAATGTAGGCAATATGCGCCACGCCGAAGAATGGAACCAAATGATGCTCACACATGGAGTAAAACGGAATATCACGCACCAGTACCATTTCCTCGTGATGTTCGTCGAACGTAGTAACAAAATGCTCGGAGGGATCTTGAGTAAGACCTGCGAACACCTCTTCATACATACGAGCCACCCGTGCGGGCGTGTCGCGCAGACCTTCACGCTCGGGGTCTTCACCCACACCTTCAAGAATCAGACGTATTCCCTGCTCTATTTTCGCTGTATCCATACTCTTCTTTCCTCACGTTGTCCTCCGCATAATAGCACGGAAAAGCGGGCGAACGCCTATTACAACGCTAGCTCCAAACCGACCGGACAGTGATCGCTACCGTACACCTCATCGTAGATACAGGCGCTTTCTATCTTGGGCGCCAACGAATTGCTTATCAAGAAATAATCGATGCGCCATCCGGCGTTAGTTTGCCGAGCCTTAAAGCGGTAGCTCCACCATGAGTAGGCGCCTTCCAATTGGGGATGCAAATAACGAAAGGTATCGGTAAAACCAGCATGCAGCAACTCATCAAGCTTGTTACGTTCTTCATCGGAAAAACCCGCCTTGCCTCGATTAGGACCAGGGTTCTTTAAGTCGATGTTTTCGTGCGCCACGTTAAGGTCACCGCACAGAATAACCGGCTTTGGTTTCGCCGTGTCACCTGGTTGCGTCAACGGAAGATCCGATATAGACACATGACCCTCGCCTGGCGCTGGCTTCTCAACTGGCACGCCCGCTGGCAGAAAGCCCGCCTCTAAACCTTTACAGAACTCACGGAAAGCATCGTCCCATTCCATGCGATGCGCAATGCGAGCCAGCTCGTTTTGAGCATTCGGCGTGTACACATTTACAAACCAAAACTCAGAAAACTCCAGCGCCACGATGCGTCCCTCAGTATCGAGGTGCGGAAAGCCCAAACCGTGCAACGCCTGCAGTGGTTCCTCTTTGCTAAAGATGGCCGTACCCGAATAACCCTTCTTTTCGGCATAACTCCAGTATTCATGATATTGCGGCAAATCAAGCGTAGCTTGACCCTCTTGCAACTTTGTCTCTTGTAACGCCAAGATATCGGCATCTAGTTCACAGGCAATGTCTTCAAAACCTTTTTGGAGAACAGCGCGCAAACCATTCACATTCCACGAGATGAAGCGCATAAACTGCACCTTTCTTTTCTCATAATAATAGGGTCAGTATAACGGATACTTTGCACTTGGTTGGAAGCTGAATAGGGTAGAGAAGAAACGTCATAAAGCCTGATGAATATTCCATCATGCAGACAAAACGAGTCATAAAACGACGATATGATTCGATCAAACAACCAAGCCAGGCAAGTTTACGAACAAAATAAAACAAGCTCACTTGTGATAGGGCTCACCACGCGAGATTCGCTGAGCCCGATAGAGTTGCTCCAGCAATACCACACGAGCCAAATTATGAGGCAGCGTGATAGGACCAAAAGAAAGCGTCTCGTCAGCACGAGAGCGCACCGCTTCGCTAACCCCGTCAGACCCACCAATGACAAACGATATATCGCTTGTACCCCCCAGCGCAAGCGCATCCAAACGCTGCGACAAACCAGTACTAGAACGCTGCTTACCGTCGATTGCCAGTAAGAGCAGGTGCGACGTTGCGGGCACAGCCGCAAGAATAGCGGAACCTTCTTTCACGCGCGCTGCCTCAACACCCCCTACACGAGCAGGATCAACATCGGCAACTTCTTTGACTTGCGTACGCGCATAAGGCTGCAAGCGCTTGAGATACTCGGCGCAAGCATCGGCCCAAAAGCGCTCCTTCAACTTGCCCACCGCCACAATGGTAAACTTCACGCGCCCTCTGCTTCCACACTTCATCGTTCAGCTTTTCAACGCCCATCATAGCTTATTAAAACGAAGCAGGACAGGACTAGAGAGCGCCGACAGCCCCATAACTCTCCTATAAGGTGCCACCATACTGAAGCACGAAACCAACTCTCTATCAAGGCAGCACGATACCAAAGTACTCAACGAGCAACGTACGGAATTCTTCCTCATCAGCAATTACCCGTTGTCCTTTGCTTCCTGTGCGCACGTGGGTAAATTGGTTGTCGGTAATGGATACATTGCCATCGATAGTACGACGATTTGCCATACGACGCTGGGTGAATATGCTATTGGGATGCGTGGAGGCAAAATGGGAAAGCGGCACGAAATCAACCGTATCTACCGGTTGATCAAGAAAAGCGAGCACGGGCACCGGTAACCGTTCCTTCTCGTCTTCAACCGAACCACCGTAGCTGATATTCCACCACGAACCTTGTGCTACTTCAAGGCGAAATACCTGACCGCACGAAACAATGCGCGCACCATTTTCCAACGGTAGGGCACAAGCCGAAAGAGGCCCGCCATACCCCACATCGCAGTATAGTTTCTTTCCACTCAACTCAACGAGAACACCGCGATGCATAACCGGTTGCTGATAACCATAGTTCTTCAAACTACGTGCTAGACAAGGTGTAGTCCTAAAACCCACTTCAGTTAGAAACGCTTCAAATAGGGCGTTCAGCTCAAAACAATAACCCCCGCGTTTGCCAACAATTATCTTCTCAAACAAAGCGGGAATGCCAAGAGGAACGGGACGACGATAATCGCACACATCAAAGTTTTCGAACGGGATAGCGCACTGGTGAGCTTCGATAATACGGTTGAGCAGGGCTCCGTCGAGCTGCCCGGTCGCAGGCGTAAGACCCAAGCGTTTCCAATAGAGATCAATATCGGGCACTGGCGCATACAGCTCTTCGTACATGGTGGGCTTCCCTCCCCTTAAGTGATTGGGGAAATTTTACGCACGCGACCCTACAACAACCTCCCACCAGCAGGGCGAAAAACCACCAAACTCAATCCAGAAGGATGATTTGGCAAGAACCAATCGTGTGATACAGCGCCTATCAGCACGGTACATAAAATGAAATAACTTCTCGATGCCGAAAATTTAATTACTCCCGAAAAGAATTCTGTCGAAAGCTCCCTATACGCTTAATTGGCCTCGGATGTATTCATTGGCTGCCATTTCCACTGCGTCGTTTAAGGGAGAAAGCTCTGGTACGGGTGCACCCGACCGGCGCGCACGTCGTTCAAGAGCGCGAGCAATCAGTGCATCGGCAATCTCGGGGTTCTTGGGTAAAACAGGACCATGCAGATAAGTTCCAATCACGTTGCGATAAAGCACACCATCACACTTGTCTTCGTCGTTATTGCCACACCCCGTTGCGGATACTACCGCGCCAAACGGTTCGACGCCCCCACCAAGATGTGTACGACCGGCATGATTCTCATAACCCACTACCGGACGTGTAGCCAAATCCGACTTCAACGCGATATTACCAATAAGGCGGTCGCCCGAGCCTCCTGGAGCGCGTCCGGTTATCATATCTACAACGTTCAGACCTTCAACTTCTTCATCGCCCAATAGCCACGTACGACCAAGCAGTTGATATCCACCACAAATAGCCAGAAGTACCCCATCATCTTCAACATAAGCACGGAAGCTGTCCTTCATGCGAGAGAGCTCTTCGGAGGCCAATCGTTGTTCACGATCGGGTCCTCCACCCAAAAATACCAGATCAACGTTTTTAAAATCGATAGTTTCACCATAGTTCACCCGGCGTACTTCGACAGGAATACCTCGGTCGCGAGCGCGACGCTCCAACACTTTCACATTGCCGCCGTCACCATAAAGGTTCAGCAGGTCTGGGAACAAATGAGCAACAACCAGCGGAGTCGCGCGTGAAGATTCTTCAAAAATTTCTTGCTCACTCTCACCGCATGCACTTTCGGGTTCGTTTTGTACCGCTACCTGCCGAGAAACCGCGTGCGTTGCAGCATTGGCAGTTCCGTTACCCGACGGCTCACTCATACGTGAAAGCTCGCTATGCACCGAAGGCAAGGCCGTGTAATTTGCAATAGCATAGACACGCAGGTCGCAAGCATCGTCCCCCAACTGAGCAAACACCTCGCTCATGGTATCTACCAACTCGGCAGCAAGACCGGCGTACTTCAAGCGAACCTGCACGTCATTCTTACGAATGCCTCCAGCAAACACACGCAGGTGCGATTGTGTGGCGAGTTCTTCGAAATCGATATCCCATAGCCACGACACATCGCGGCCATCACCCTCTTTATCGTTCACAAAGAAAGCAACCGCTTTAGGGCCTTCATCCTGCATTATTAACTTGATATTCTGATTAAACCCTGTCGGGTTCTTCGCCAGGTTAAGCAGCGTGCGATAACCCCCAACCACAAATTCCTGCAGACGTCCGTTTTGAGGGTCAAACGCATCGATAGCCTGCTGCAAAGAAGTTGCGGGTACGTTAGCAAGATCGGCTGCTGCCCAGGCAGCAAGTAGGTTATACACCATGTACGTTCCCGAAAATGGTGCTTTTATTGTAGCGTCATGGTGTGGCCCTTGCGCATAAAACGACAACCCCTCCAGCCCAATAACCACATTCTTCGCCGCACAATCTAATGTTGGACGAGCGAACCCACAGTTCGGGCAGGCGTAACTTCCCAACTGGCCGTATTGACGGAAATCGTAGTGCAACATAGTGGAGCACCGCTGGCACATCTGCGCATCGATAACCGAATTTTGCGGAAGATGTAAGTCTTCTGCAATACCAAAAGCAATTGCAGGGTTCCCCGCACGCTCTGCAATGGCAGTACACAAAGGATCATCGGCATTATAGACAACCGTGGTACGCGGTGAGGCCTTCAGCGCCTTCACAATGCTATCTTGAATACGATCAATCTCACCCACACGGTCCAACTGATCGCGGAATAGGTTCAGCAACACCGCATAGTCGGCCTTTAGGTGCGGGAGGATCTTAGCCAACCACAGTTCATCACACTCGAACACGCCCCAGTCGGCCTCGGTTGTTTGCAGCAGGGCAGTAGCAACACCCGAATCGAGGTTCGCGCCCGTACGGTTGCACACAACACGTTGCCCGGCCCGCTCGAGCGCATCGGCCAATAGGTTTGCCGTCGTGGTCTTGCCGTTGGTTCCCACGACGCATATTGAACCCCTTTTCAAGCGCGGGGCCAAGTCGCCAATAAGGCTTGGGTCAACGTATAGGGCTATCTTTCCGGGAAAATTCGCCGCAGGACGACGAAACACATGCTTTAATCCCCACGTTGATACCGCACTAATAGCGCGAGCACTGGCGAACTGCAAACCCATAGTCAATCCTTTCGGTTCAAGACGCGCACCAGTATAACCCCTAGACCAGACCTTCCTTGCACCGCCACCTTGTATGGTCAAGCGACCTCCATACAATTTTCAGTAGTAGAGTCTGAATTGTTACCCTCTGGTATCAATTATCGGACAAATGACATGGTACGGTATTTTAAAGCAGGGGTTTTTGGCTTTGGCCCTCCATCGAATTGCAGCGAGGTAGGCCTCATTGGGTAGGGTGAGGTTTAACGAATTCTGTCAACCTAACTATTGGCAAATTCGCCGCACACCGAGGAAACTTATGAACGAAAAACATCAAAAATGCCGTCCACGTAACGTCTCTGGAAAAACGCCAGCACCTTCGAGCGGAAAAAAGACCGCACAACAGACCTGCGACAAAAAGCTTAACCAGGTGCAGGAGGATACCCGCCGCTCACGGCGTCCTATTGCTTACCCTTCGTCGTACACTACCGGCAGACCTGTCTCGCGATCTGGTCGTATTCCCGTCCAAAATAGAGTTTCGCACAAGCACCATTGCGACAACAACGACGAGCCCAAACCCGACGTTTCACCCTTAAAAGATCGCCTCCCTCGTATAGTCCCAAAGCAAAAATGCACGAACAAACGCTTGACGGGCCTTCTTGCCAGCATAGGCGCCGTAATCGTTTCCGCTCTCGGCATATTCCTACTCGTACTCAGCCTACCCGCAAGCATTACGCTCAACGGCTCCCCCCTTGACGTACGTGGAGATAAAACAATTGAAGATGCTCTAAAAGCAAGTGGTATTAAATTGCAACCCGGCGATTTAGTTGCCGTGGATGGCAGCCTTTTAGAGGTAAGTAAAGGCGAACCATTTCACGCTACCGTAAACGGTCAAATTACCCCGAGCCTACAAGTGAAATTAACCTCAGGAGATGTCGTTGAGGTAGGCAACGGCAAAGCAGTCGAAGAGCCATTCGAAGCTATTGAAAAAGAAGCTCCTTGCGAAGTTCAAAGTGAAGGCCATGGGGCTATCCATTTAGTTGAAAGCCCCGGAAAAAATGGCAAAAAATCTGTAAAAACCGGCAAACTATCAGGTATAACCGTAGAAACTATCACCCAAGAACCGGTCAGTCCCATAGTACGCAATGTATCACCCGAGGTCGGCAACGATAAAGTTATCGCACTTACCTTCGACGACGGCCCTTGGACAGATCAAACTGACGCACTGCTAGATACGCTTGCTGCAAACAACGCGAAAGCAACGTTCTTTACCGTAGGTGATCGCATTGAAAAAGGAAAAGGTCACGAACAAATTAAACGTGCCGCAGCAGAAGGTCATCAAATATGCACTCATAGCTACGATCATGCACGCGGCAGTGGCAAGAGCACAAACCTCGGCTTCATGTCGCACGAAGAGCGCATTGCAGAAATCGAAAAGAGCTATGCGACCATCGAAGCCGCTACCGGACAGGAAGCAAGCCGCCTTTTTCGTGCGCCAGGTGGAAACTTCGGCTCCGAGGTAGTAGGAAGCATTGGACCACTTATCAAGGCGGAAATAGGATGGAACATCGACTCTCGCGACTGGAGCAGACCCGGCATTGATGCGATTGTCTCACAACTGGAAGATGCTTGGTCAGGCTCGATCGTGCTTATGCATGACGGTGGTGGCGATCGATCGCAAACGATTGATGCACTAAAGTTAGCACTACCCCATTTAAAGAAACAGGGCTATAGCTTCATCACTATCGACGAGTTAATGAAATACCCTCTCTCATAGAACCAGTTTTAATGCGAATAGAGCCTCTATTTTTATCTATTCTACAGCCTAGGATATGGCTATAGTGAAATGATTATTTTTTGCGGCCGCACACGCAAGCGACCGAGAACGAAAGGGGTCGTTATGCCTGCTCCATTACACCATCTTTGCCAGGTGGTTCCCTGTGGATGCTAGCCAAATTACTGCTATTACGGTATTCGTTATAGCTATGGCCGCTATTATGACCGAGAAACTCCACCGCTCCCTCGTAGCTATCGTTGGGGCTATGCTCTTATTAGTATTGCACGTACTGCCCTTTGAAGCAGCCATGGAACATGTCGATTTCAACACCCTGGGCGTATTACTGGGCATGATGTTGTTCGTGTCCGTGGTGAAGCTATCGGGTATCTTCGAATATCTCGCCATTAAATGTGCGCGACTAGAAGATATGACCGATGAGAATCGGTGAAGCCCCCTTTATGCAGCTCGTGGGTTAGGCAATAATCGTTTCTATCAAGGAAAACGGTGGTTGCTTACCACATGCAATGAAGGAGGCTTCATGCGTT
>JAEWYG010000197.1 GCA_023395755.1 Actinomycetes bacterium
CGAAGGGCTTTTAGAGGTGCAAGGTTTTTGATCTGATACACCCAAAAACCTTGCATTCATTATAGCAAAAACTAGCATGAAATGCCACTTGAACTGGGATTATGACTTATGGAGCAGACCCTATCTAAACATGCTACTGCCTTTTTCACCTCAAACTCATCGCTGGCAGTTTTTAGTGGGCTTTTACGCTCGACACCCTCGCGTAAGGCTTCGAGCATACCGAACTGTCGTTCAGAACGCATGAACAGGTCAACTATCTCTAGTGCAAACTCGTCGGGACACTTTGCTTTGAGTATATCCTGCACCCGATCAAGGGTGAGATCCGGCTGCTCCAAAGAAAGAACGTCAACCCTATCTGCCACATAAAGGCACTGTGCAAAAAATCGCATACGCGCATCTTGTTCGTCATACTTGTTATTGGCCATATGGTGATACAGCACTACCTCGGCATATTCTGCCAGTGGCGAGAGTTCTTTAAAAAAAGGTAGCCATAGAATGCGTGCTCCCACACACTTTCCGTTTCGAACTCAACTAAACGATCGATATCCTCAGTACGATATGCTCCAATATCATGCAACAGCGCCACCAAGTATAGAGCACGCCGATCTCGAAGCGTACACGAACCTTCAGTTTCAAGCATGGCATCAAGTATTTGAGCAACGCGATAACCGTGATCTATTAAGCGCGCATCAACACAGTTGAGAGCACGACTTATCATCACGCAAACACCCTCAAGATTCAGGTTAATACCCGGTCTTATGGGATAAGCCAGTCCTATCGTCGAGGAGAGATTTAGCTGATCTCCCGGATGCCCGCCTTCGCCCATTGTTAACCGAGCTTGGAAATCTGCGAGCGCGCCTTGGCAAGTTGCTCTTCAATGTCAATACCCACAACGTCGAGCCCTTCGGCCGCCACAAAACGCGTCTCGGGAATGCCAAACATCTTGGCTAAGCCGCAGAAGTACTCGTAGCCAAAATTCATGCCCTCAACAAAGCCACCACATGTAGTGATATACGTTAAACTGCGCGCCTTAGCTATGCCTTCGCAACGCGCATCCTCCGTATAGCGAAACACAATGCCGCACACGCTTACATGCTCCAAATAAATTTTAAGCATAGCCGGAAACGAAAGATCCCAGTAGGGAGTTCCAATAACGATATTATCTGCTGCAGCAAATTGATGAGCCAATGCAAATAAGGGGTCGTCCTCTGCACCAGCTTTTTGTTTGGCAGAGCGCTCAGCCACCATATGGGCATCAAATGGCTTCAAATCAAGTTCGGACAAGTTAACTTCTATTACCTCATCTTTAACCGTATCGAGGTAGTTGCGGCAAAGAGAAAGCGTGCGAGAATCTTCTCCACGCATACAGGCGTTAACGAACAATGTCGTCATAAAAAACTCCTTTTATCGATCTAGCGCCTTAAAAAAGCGCGTGCACTATAATAGCGCACCCGCGCCAAAAAGACGCGGGTGCATAACCCTTAAAGTAAGGAAATAAATAATAATTTCTTACGCCTTGCGCCTACTATCATCTAGCGCATTCAAAGCAGCTGCATAGCCTCCCGAACCATAAGAAAGACACTTTGACACACGGGCAATGGTAGTAGCCGAGGCACCGGTAGCTTCCTCAATAACAGCATAGGAACGACCGGCATCCAGAAGACGCGCCACCGCAAGACGTTGCGAAGTTTCCTTCACCTCGCGAATAGTAAACAAATCTTCCAAAAGGGCGTAAACCGTATCTTCATCGTCAAGCGCAGCAAACACATGCAGTAGATCCTCTACTTCCTTTGTTCTGAGGTCGCCCATGTTACTTCCCCATTCTAATCAGGCCGTACTCTATCGAGTCGACCAATGCATTCCATGATGCTTCGATAATATTTTCGGATACGCCAATAGTTCCCCAGCTACCCTGTCTGTCGCGTGTAGTAATAACGACGCGCGTAATGGCATCAGTGCCCACATTCTCATCTAAGATGCGCACCTTATAGTCTACCAATTCAATGTTGGCCACCTCAGGATAAAAGCGCGAAAGAGCCATGCGCAGAGCGCTGTCGAGCGCGCCAACCGGCCCAGCACCCTCACCTGTTGCCACGAAGCGCTCGGAACCCACATGAATTTTAATGGTAGCCTCGCTCATAGCATCCTTGGCGCGTGCGCCAGTATCCTCATGGTCGTCAACAATAACGCGAAAACTTTCCAGCGTGAAGTGAGGGCGATATGAACCCACATGCCCTTGCAGCAGCACCGCCAACGACCCATCAGCCACCTCATATGAATAGCCTTGTGCCTCACGCGCTTTGACATCATCGAGCACAACTTGCACTTTATCGGGATACGCGCTCAAATCGATACCCAAGCTGGCCGCTTTCGCCACCAACGAGGCCTTGCCCGCCAGCTCGCTAACAAGCATACGTGTAGTGTTTCCCACGCGCGCAGGGCGCGTGTGCTCGTAAGCCTCAGGGAACCGCGCAATAGCGCTGGCATGCAGTCCACCTTTATGTGCAAATGCCGCAGCCCCCGTATACGGATGATGCGCCGGCAGGGCCATGTTGCAGGTTTCCGCCACGAACCGTGACACATTAGTAAGCTGACAAAGCCGCTCTTCACCAACGCAGGTATATCCCATCTTCAATTCTAGGTCGGCGATAACAGTAAGCAGATCGGCATTACCCACGCGTTCTCCGATACCATTGACGGTGCCTTGCACCTGACGGGCTCCCGCATGCACGGCCGCAAGCGTATTCGCTATGGCGCAGCCAGAATCGTTGTGACAATGAATACCTATTTGCTGGCTCGGCAGCGCCTCGACTACCGCCGCAACGATAGCCTCAATCTGATGGGGCAACGCTCCACCGTTCGTCTCACATAAATCAATCGAATCGGCTCCCGCCTCACTGGCCGCACGAACGCAGTCTAGAGCATAGGCGGGGTTAGCCTCGTAGCCATCAAAAAAATGCTCCGCGTCGAATACTACTTCAAGGCCATGGCTTTTTAAATACGCAACCGAATCGCGTATCATACGTAAATTTTCATCAAGCGTCGCCTGCAACGCACGGGTAACCTGGGCATCCCATGTCTTTCCAACAATGGTAACAAGAGGCGCGCCGCAGGCGATGAGATCAGCAAGGCCCTGATCCTCTTCGGCTGCGATGTCCTTTTTGCACGTAGACCCAAAAGCCGCAAGGCGAGCGTGTGTCAGCGTCGTAAAACGCATGCGTTCAAAAAATGCAATATCCTTGGGGTTTGAAGCCGGAAAGCCGCCTTCTATAACATCAATGCCAAATGCATCAAGACGCTCTGCAATACGTAATTTATCTTCGAGCGACAAGGTAATGCCTTCACTCTGCTCCCCATCGCGCAATGTGCTGTCGTAGGTTGATATATGGTCCACGAATGCTCCTTTGCTTTCAGGGTTAGGTACTATTTCTTGAACGAAAAGAAGCGAAGCCTCTCGCGTTAAACAGCACAGAGCCGCCTGCGAGGGCTTCGCTTCGTTAAGAAAAATTAAATTTCGGTGACCCAGTCGGCGTACTCTTCTATATTGCCGTAGACCACATCAAAGAAGCGTTCCTGCAACGCACGGGTGATCTCACCGGGCTTGCCCACCTCGCGCCCGTCGACCGAGCCAATCGGAGTAAGCTCAGCGGCAGAACCAGTCATGAATACCTCGTCGGCAATATAGAGGTCACTACGCGTGAGGCTTTCCTCAACCGCAGGTATCTCAAGATCGTCTGCAAGACAAAGAATGGTGTCGCGCGTAAGACCTTCTAGCAAACCATCGGACAACGGAGGCGTAGAAAGCACACCGTCGCGCACAATAAACAGGTTCTCACCAGTTCCTTCGCACACCAAGCCCTGCTCGTTCAACATGATGGCCTCAACGTAGCCGTGCTGCTTGGCCTCCAGCTTCGCTAGGATGGAGTTCATGTAAGATGCCGTAGATTTAACCGCAGGTGGAATGGCGTTGTTGGAACGCTGACGCCATGATGAGACGCCCACAGCCACACCGTTCTCCAGCGCGTCACCACCCAGATAGGTACCCCAAGGCCACACAGCGATAACCACATCGGTCGGTGCACCCGTGGGGTCAACACCCATGACACCATAGCCACGATACACCAACGGACGAATGTAACATGCCTTTAGGTTGTTCTTACGAATGATTTCAACCGTAGCATCACACAACTCATCCACCGTGTAGGGCAGATCGATGAGCGCAATCTTGCAACTACGATGCAAGCGCTCCATATGATCGCGTAAACGAAACACAAAGCTTTTATCGTTATCGGGATTTTGGTAGCAGCGAATACCTTCGAACACGCCGGAACCGTAGTGCAGCGAATGAGACAATACATGCGTTGTAGCCTCAGCCCAAGGAACAATCTCCCCGTTTTTCCAGATGTAGTCCACTTCGTCGATGGCCATAATGCATCCCTCCTCGCTGATTGCCCGCATCGTCTTTTTACTCCGGCCTATCTGCAAGCGAAAAAAGCATCGTCCACAAGCGGACAAGTAGCAGACATGACGTGCGGATACTATTCTAAAATGGTGTGTTCCATTGTACTCTAATGGGCTAAAGTACACTGTGCTTTCCGGCGAAGGGGATGAATCTCAACTAAAGAGACACGGCGAAAGACCCTTTGATAGACTCACCTATCAAAATCTTGTTCGCCACACCTCCCAACTAACCTTTGTCTTTTTGCCCCCTGACTAAAACCATCGGAACTTCTTGAGAACAAGCAGCAACACTATCGATACAAGCGCAGTACAAGCGGCAACGACACCAAAACCCCAGGGATAATCGGCAAGGGGTATTCCCAACAAGTTCATACCGAAAAATCCTGCCACTGCTGTAGGAACACAAAGAACAAGCGTGACGGTAGCTACCACCTGCATTGTGCGGTTCAAATCGTGCTCCATAAGAAGGCTAAAGTGTTCGATAGTAGAGTCGAGTATTTCTGAGTGTATACGTGTTGTTTCGAGGGCCTGACGATTTTCTATAACCACATCGTCAAACCGCTCACGAGATTCATCATTGGGAAACAAATAACGGCGCAAGTGCTTGTCGAAAATTGCATCATTGGTAACCAAAGAGGTTTTAAGGTAAACCAGCGACGAATCAAGAATATAGAGGTCTTCGAGCTCTTTGCGTGACGGTCGCTTTACCATAGTCATAAGCTCGGAACGCCTTTTGTTGATAACGCGCAACGCCATGAAGTAAGCCGCCGATGAAGCCATAAGTACTTCGGATGCGAAGTCCTCCACCTCGCTGGTAGGCGAAAGATCCTTCGATGCCTTAAGTTGATCAATGAGGGGAATCTTATATACCGAGCACACCGTAACTACATTGTGAGGCGTTTCAAACAGCGCGATAGGAATAGTCTTGTAGCTGCGCTCGTTTGACGACCGATCACGAACAGGTGTATCAAGGATAAAAAGGGTATAACCATGATTGTACTCAATGCGCGAAACCTCTTCGAGATCGAGGGCCGCACACGCGTCCTCCGCTTCAAAACCGAAGTTGTTTTCCAACCAGGAAAGCTCTTCGGAGGTCGGCTCAAATAAGGCGATCCAGCACCCCGGCACCTCCTCATCAAGCTTTTTGAGCGCTTGATGTTCGTCTGTGCAGAAATACTCGATCATATACGTTCCCCACAGCACGAATAAGCAACAGCATCGACGATTACCACAAGGTCGCTCCTTTGCGTGAAACGGCTCGGCGCATCGCCCAGCAAAACTTTATACGAAAGCCGCAAGGGCTGCTTACCTCTCGCGGCTTTCGATTATAGGTCATTCTTCAACATTTCGACGGGGTTCGCAGTACTGCAAGAACCCTGTTACTTCGCGCATCCACAAGCACCTTGCGTCGCTACGCCATTGATCCGCGCATGCCTCGCTGAACATCACCACCCTGACCAGGAGGCATACCTCCACCCCCCATACCTAAACCACCCATGCCTCCAGTTGCCGTGGTAGAAGCCGTAACCGACGTGGCTGAGCCCCCACTGACCGTACCGCCGTCGGTATAGCCATCAGAATTCGCACCCGACACCGTCCCACCTAAAACCAAACTATACGATGATCCTTCCGCAAACGCAGGACTAGTAACCAGCACCACACCAAACTGCTTGACAGCATCAAGAGATGCAACCACCTTACTATTGCTGTCGACCAGAGCTACGTTTTGCCCTGCCTGACCGCTTACCGTAGCAAAAGCAAAGGGTTGCGTGCCACTAGTAAAGTTTTGGGCCATGCCGGTCGAGCCCACCATGAGTACCGTACCACCCGAAACGGTAGCAGAAAGATCGTAATCAAACGCTCCGTCTCCACCACTAGTTGGCCCATTTACCAACAATACGCCACCCGTCACCTCCACGCTACCGTTGCTATCTACACCATCACCATCCGACTCGAGCACCGTGTAACCACCATTAATTTGGATAAGACAATTCTCGTTGCCCATACCCACGCCGCCCTTACCGCCTTCAGCAAACGCATTATCGGGCGCACCTCCTGCAACCGCAGCCTCATTCGATGTTGGCGCGTCTGAGGTAGAACCACTACTGGTCATCTCTGATGTTGCTGCATTCATAGCATCATCGCTCGCAATAATATGAGTATTGCCACCGTTAATGTAAATTTTTTCTGCTTCATAGCCTTCGTAACAACGAGTAGCGTTAAGGGTGCCTTCAGCGATGACCAACTTCGTTTCGGCATGGAAGGCATCGTCTCCTGCATCAAGAGTAAGGTTGCCGCCCGCCAACAGCCCCTCAAGTCCTGAACACAGCGCGTCATCAACCGCTTTAACCGACAATGTACCTCCCGCCACCCTCGCGTAAGTTTGCACCTGAATACCATCATCACCTGCATTAATAGTAATGCTGCCGCCATCGATAGACACAAATCCACACACCGTATCAGTGTCTTTGTTCGACTTGATACCATCACCACCTGCCGTAAGCGTAAACGTACCATCGTTGATCTTTACGCAATCACGTCCTCGCAACGCATCTTCCACAGCGTTTACGACATAGGTACCACCCGTCACAATCAAGTCATCCTTCGAGCAAATAGCATGGCGATAGTTGCCGGTTACCTCAAGCGTGCCCGAACCATTCAAGGTAAGATCGGCGCGCGAAAACAACGCGGCGTACGGTTCATCGGATCCCTCTTCCAGAAGATACTCCGCACCATCCGCAAGCGTGTTGCGCGTACCCTCAGCAAGAGTGACAAAACATTTATCGGCTTCTTTCACATAAAGGGCCGGCCCATTCGTCCGATGGATACTCACACCCGCTAACACTATCTGCACCTTTGCCGTATCAGATGCCTCTACTACCAGCTGCCCATCATCAAGCGAACCCGATACCACATAAACACCTTCATCGGAAAGAGTAACAATCGACCCTTCAGCAGAAGCGCCTGAGCCCTCTATAGATGCCGAAGAACCTGACAGTACGATATGAGTAGCCGCCATATCATCATAAGAAGCATCAAGATCGCGCTTGCTGTACTCCAAATCAAGAGCTGATGCATCGAACGAAGCCGCGACCGCGGCAAAGTCACTCACTGAAGTATCCTCCGTAGAAGATTTCGTACTTGCCTTCTCATCAATCGACGCGCTTGCGGTTGAACTCTCGGTGCTTTGCTTCAACGAGCAGCCGGCCATGGTTCCTATTACGCACGCAAGAAGCAGTGCAAGAAAAAACCGATGTCGAACAGACCCCGTTTTATCTGCTTCTCTAAACCGAGTTTTTATTCGTTCCATATCACAACACATCCTTAGCTGCCGCAGCTCGCCCACAGGTAATTTTTAGGTTCCCGTTAAGACACCGCAGCTCATCTATCATGCGCTTCTCGAGGCCCGGCTCTTTCATTCGCACCGCATACTCCAGCAAAAAGAGGCTTCCCATATTCGTTGTCTGGACTTCAGTTAAATCATGCTCATCGGTATAAAGAGTTAATACTTCATCGAATACACCGTCATATTCAAGATCATCGGGAATGGTTATCTTCAAAGTTTTCTCTGGCTCTTTTTGCTTACCAAAGGGCGACAAAACGTACCCAATATTCACAAGCGCCACGACAACGGTGAATAACACGGCCAGCGAGATAAATCCCATGCCCGTCGCTAGACCAATAGCCATAGCAAGGAACACGCTCCCGATATCTTTTGCGCTACCAGGAATAGAACGGAAACGCACAAGATTGAACACACCCATAACCGCAATACCCGCGCCCAGATTCCCGTTCACCAGCGTAATAACCATCTGTACGATAAGCGGAAGCAAGGCCAGCGTTACCACAAAATTCTTTGAATACGAATGGCGAAACATGTACACACAGGCCACCGCCGCACCCAGCACAATGGACGCCAAGCAACACAGCAGAAAATCAACGGTAGACACGCCAGCAACCAAAGATTCTGTCGTTCCAAAAATCGAACTTAAGGCCGTATCAAGCACAACAACCTTCTTTCTTTATTGGTCGAGCAGAAACTCGATAAGACCGATGATAGGTATCACGAGATTCAAGTGCCATACGCTCGGAGGCTGCATCAACAGCCGAGATGCTCGCTTTGTTTTGCATGGCTGCTTTGTATGCCTCACCATATTTAGAAAAGGACGAGGGATAGGCTTCGCACGCAGCAAGTGCTTGTACCAGCCACAACGGGAACGGCCCCGCCGATTTGATCTCCATAATGGCCTCGCCTGAATCTATCAGCGGCACAAAGCTTGATAAAGATTCCCCGACAAACATATCTTTACAAAGAATGGAGGTATCGAACGTGATGCGTAGATCGTCAAAAGCTTCCGATTCGTTGAATGTTTTAAGCACTTCAGACGTTTCAGGTATCTCAGATGAGCCGAACGCCTCAAAGGCATTATCGGTTTCAAAGAATTTCCCTACCGGCACGTAAGCTGTACGCTCACAATCAATGATCATCGAAGCTCGCAAAGATCCGTAAGCGAGCAAGAAATGATCGATTTCGCGTGCGATCTGCGTACTACGCTGCGATGTCGACTCCGCCGCCATCGTCGAATCTGGCAAGGGGTAACGACCACAAGCTCGCTCGTAAGATAGTCCTCCCAAATAAGCGCGTGCCGCCGCGTACGACAGCCCCACGCGGCGCTTATACACGATACCGTCAAATTTCTTTTTAATCTCAATGAACACTCGATCCGATTCACTCGGCAACCCGTAACTACGTAATCTCAGTTTCTCCTTATATAAAGGTTTATCCAGCGATCGCTCAACCAGTAAACGATCGGGCGTATCTAGATAGAGGCTTACAATGCGCGAAAGCCCATAGATATCGGGCACCAAGTGCCCGTCAAGCGCGCTCAGCATTGCAGCATGCTGAGACGCGCTGAGACGGTATTTCACTTCTTTCCGTTCGAATACATCAGTAAATGTTCCCATATAAGACCCAACTTTCTTTCCGAGTCGCTGAAAGGAGTGCCAACCGTGCAAGAAAACCGAGGTTCGTCAGGGAGGGAGAGTTCCCGAGCCTGTTCGCCTTGCACGATAAGCACCCTTTGCAGATAGCCGATCGAAAACGAGGCACGAGGCAATTACGATTCCGATCTACGGCTTTGCATCCTAACGACCCATCCTGAAAGTACCCTGAAAGAACCAAGTTTGCGGCAAATTTTCCCCTCTTCTTTCAGGTCGTTTTCAGGGTTCCCGCTAAAATGGATAAAAGCGGCAAATTGATGTGACGGAAAGGCTGGCAACATGAAAGTTTTGATTGTTGAGGACGATATACGTCTAGCCCAAGCGCTTTCGCACATCCTTGAAGAAAATAGCTACAACGTTGACACCGTACACGACGGTACTACCGGACGCGACTGGGCATTGCTCGGCCAGTACGACCTGATTATCCTTGATGTCATGCTGCCCAAGATGGATGGATTCGCCGTTGTGGCAGAACTGCGCCGCGCATCAATAAGCACACCTGTGCTAATGCTTACGGCGCGCGATGCTGTGCCAGACAAGATTACCGGATTAGACAGCGGTGCTGACGACTATATGACCAAACCGTTTTCCCCCGCCGAGCTACTCGCTCACCTGCGAGCCCTCACGCGTCGCCAAGGCGACGTAATATTCGAAACACTGTCCGCCGGCGACCTCACGCTGAACCTGGAAAGCTTCGACTTGTCGTGCAAAACAAAATCCATTCATCTTAGCTTTAAAGAATTCGCGTTAATGCGTGTGCTTATGGCAAATCCTGGCCAAGTAGTCTCAAAAGATCTACTTATCGAAAAAGTCTGGGGAATTGAGTCAAGCGCCGAAGACAACAACGTAGAAGCTTATGTTTCGTTCGTTCGTAAGAAACTAGCCTTTCTAGGATCGACAAACCGGATAGAGACACTTAGGCGCGCAGGCTACCGC
>JAEWYG010000012.1 GCA_023395755.1 Actinomycetes bacterium
CGTCTAGGAAGGCCGTCTTGACAGGAATGTTATGACCAATAGACTTCCTCAATTCAGCCATTGCCAACCTTTCATCCTCAATGCATTCAGAAGGGTTCCCGACTAAACGAAGTTCAATTGAGTAATCAGCATGCTGAAATATCTGCGCTTCTCGAATATGGGGCGTATCTTTAAATACGTGGTCAAGCTTACCAACCTTGGTGCCATCAGGCAGTCTAACATAATCTTCCTGACGCCCATCGAGCGAGGCAATCTCGCGCCATGGACCAGTACAGTCTCCCAAGGTGACAATGTCTTTTGTCTTATAGCGAATCAATGGCGTAGCATAATTAAATAAACAGGTTCCAATCACCTCGAAACTATCTCCCGTTGGCAAAAACTCAACAACAGAAAAATCTTCATCAACGTACACTTTGCCATCGCGCCTGGTCGAAAAAATCGCTACATTCTCCGTCTGTCCGTAAGTTTGAATAGGCCTCACGCCAAAAGATCGTTCCATTGCTCTAGACTGATAATCTAACAGGTTCTCTGCACCACAGGTGACAGCTTTCACGGAATCAAAATTCAAATCGCGTTCATTCATCCACTGAGCGAGCAGGACCATAAGCGAGGGGTAACCACTAATCCACTCAAGTTTTTTTCTCGTTATTAAATCGTAATATGCCCCCATGTTCTGCGGGCTTTCATGAAAAGCACTCATATAATAGCGCCTTCCTGGATAATCCACCCTCCAAAACGGCGGTTTGGAAATGCTCAATGGCACCGCCGCACGCGAGGAGAACTGCGCCTCCCACGTGTCGAGCGAAAGCCCATGGTCCTTGTAGTAGCGCCAGAAGCAGGCGAACTGCGTCTGCTGGCATTCTATGGTGCTCTCGAACTGGAAGCTCGACCCCGTCGTGCCGCTCGTATGCACGTATAGCAGGTTCAGATTCTTCGCCTCGGATGAGACAAACACCTGAGGGTCGGCCTTGATCGTATCCTTGGTGATGATAGGTAACTGCGCCAGGCTGGCCTCGTCAACGATGCTCGTGGGGTTGATGCCACCTTCGTCCATAACTTTCTTATAGAAGGGCACCGTAGCGTAGGCATGAGCAACGATCTCCTTCAACCTGTCGTTGCGCCAATTCATAATCTGGTCGGCGCTCCAACCCTTGTGGTTCTCGAATTCAGCCAACTTCTTTTGGAAGCCTTTGCCGTAGCGGGTCCTCTGGATGTTCCAGCCAGCTAGGCTGAAGGCGGCGTTTTGCGCGAAGACAGGAAGTTTGTTGTACAAATCCATCTTATTCATCGAGTGTGCCCACTTCCCTCATGTCAGCCAGAATCCGATCCACGTAGTTGTCGACATAGAAGACCTCCGCAGACTCAAACGCTGCAGCCTTCATGCGGTCGACGCGCTCAGGATTGGCCTTCAACACGCCGATGATCTCAACGAGCTCCTCGGCGCTGTCGCGATACGCAAGAACGCCGTCGATTCCGTCGCTCACTAACTCAGGATTGTAGCAGCGTGCCGACGCAACGGTGGGAACCGCCGCCATCTTGGTCTCGACGATAACGCCCGGAACTCCTTCATGAGGCCACATCGTTGGAAACAGGTGAAAATCGTATTTGCTCAACTCGGCCACCGCGTCGCCGCCAGCAGAGTCGAACACGCCCATGTAGGACAGGTTCGGGATGGTCTCCAGGTAATCCACAAACTCAGCCTTGAAGGACTCATCTAGCTTACCATACATGACGAACCGCACATCCGGCATGAGCTTCGCAGTCTTACACACTAGGTGCGCGCCCTTGTCCTTGCTGATAAGCGAGAAGTAGACCACCCTCAGGTCCTCGGGGTCGGTCGGCTTGATTTTAACGGACTTCTCCGGTCGCGGGCGGCAGTTGGGATACACGGCCGCACATGTTACGCCACGTTTAGCGAACGCCTTGCGCATGGATTCCGTCTCCACATATACCTTGCCGTAATGGGATATGTTTCTCATGAAGTGCATGTTGTCGGGGATGTCGCCGCCCATGACAAACAGCAGCGAGCGGTTCATCTTCTTGCGATTCCACTTTGCCAGATATTTAGCCATATTTCGTCGCCACACGCCAGCGGTACCCATTATTATCGCACCGTCGCGCTTGCTGATGGTACGAGCAAGCCGGATGCCATATTTGAAGTTTTTGGTCTTGATCATTGCCAAGTCGAGCTTCTCGAGCTCAACGCGTTTGGAAAGCTCCTGGAACAGAAGTGCGTTCTTCACGGTTACGCCGCCGTAGGGGGGCGGAAAGCTGCCGATATAGGCTATCTTCATTTTAAGCCCCCTTCTTCCCGCTTGGCGTGCGGGTATGGGATGAATACGATGCTGGTACCCTCGAAAGGCACCTGACAGGTGCAGACCTCGGCCGTGCGCCCAAAGTCAGGTGCATAGGATACGGGGGTTGACTCAGGAGCAACGCCGACGATGACTTGTCCGCTGGTAATATGAAATACTGATATCGCCTGGCCGGCTGATACTGCATCGGTCACTTCCAGGCCGTCTTCCAGCAGACGCACCTTGCGACGGGTATTCTTGCCGCTAGGATACGTAAACTCGGCCTCCGCCTCAGTCTCATCCGCTTGAACCAAGCGCGCCTTTCCGTAGCGCGCCACACGGAACGGGGCCCAGCATTCATGCTGATCCTCGCCCTGCACACAAATGGTACTGTGGCTACATGTGGCCTTGTAGTCCAGCCTGCGCGCGTCCTGGTAGGCATAGGTGCCCATGTTCACGATCCATGGGTCGCCACCCACAAAGCACTCGATACTCAATGCATCACAGTGCGCGTGCCCCAGCGCATAATCGGGGCCAACTTGACCAGCATCAAATATCAATTTGACAACACCATTGGCCGTTTCGCGTTCAAGGAAGCAATACCCTGCACTATCCAGTTTGTTTTTATACTGGGGGATAACACCAAACGCATCCCACGCGCATTCCAGAAGCGAATCTTTCCCCTTTGCGACATTATCTCCGGCATCATTAAAAAGCGGTGTCCTGTTTGTATTTCGTTCCATAGAATACAAACAATCCGCCATGCCCTGCAGGCGCATGTCAGTCACCACATCGATGTCGGAGTCGTATGCGCGCACGCACGTGGCCACGCGCAGTAGGTCCTCAAAGATAATCTTGTGGTACATAGGGCTCAGCTCAAAGTGCATGCCGTCAAGCAGCATCTGCTCGGCCACCTGCGCCTTCAGCTCGGCATATACCGCGTCGAAGTATGCGCGGTCGTCGAAATAGCACGCCAATATGGTGAGCGCCTTCAGGTCCTCTAGGTAGTGGTTGGCCAAAAGATCGGTCTCAAGGTGCTTTGACAGGTGTGCATACTGTTGTAACAGCGAGTCATTCATGCGCTGCACGAACTGAGCGTCCTGCGCCAGGTCGCTCTGCATCTCCGCATAGAACGCCAGCCAATTCACGATGCGCAGCGCTATGGGGTAGCTGTCCCAAGCAGGCCCGCCCTTCTCCTGCGGGCAGAACTCAATCCAGCAATCAATGATGTGCTTGCCCTTTTCAAGGTATCGCTCGTCGCGGTCGTTTAGATACGCCTTCGCAAGCGGCACCAGGTATTCGAAGTATTGCAGGTTGAACCGCCATAGAGGCGTGCTCAGCTTCTCATGCCACGACTCCTGCCAGTCCACCTTCTCGGTGTGGTGCAGGATGCAGATCTCGTCGCCGATAATCTGCTCCACATTAAAGCGCTCCAGAAAGCTGGGGCAGAAGTCCAGCTGCGGCAACACGGGAACGTGCGAAACGTCCGCGTTGGCGGCGGTTGAACACACGACCGGCGCGCCCTTGAGCTGCGTCAGGCCGCCCGTGCGGCGCCTCACGCGCAACAGCACCTGGCTCGGCTTCAAATGCGAAACCGTGTGGATATATAGCGGTATTTTGGAAAACTTCGACAAAGTCTAGCCTCTCAGCGCATCAGCGATGCGCCGGCATGCATGCCCGTCGCCATAGGGATTCGATGAGTTCGACATCTCTGCGTAGGCCTCCGGACTATCCAACAGTTCGGAGAACGCTTCGTAGATAAGCTGCTCATCGGTGCCCACAAGACGCAACGTACAAGCCGCAACGCCTTCAGGACGCTCTGTGGTATCACGCATCACCAGTACTGGCTTACCAAGGCCAGGAGCTTCTTCCTGTATGCCGCCGCTATCAGTAAGCACCAAATAACATCGTGCCAAAAAATTATGAAAATCAAGTACATCAAGAGGATCAATTATCTTTAGTCTATCGCAGCCATCAAGCTCTTCGTGTGCGGCTTTGCGCACAACCGGGTTCATATGAATGGGGTAAATTGCTTTAACGTCATCATGCTCATCCATAACGCGCCTAATTGCACGAAACATCTGGTGCATTGGTTCACCTTGGTTTTCGCGTCTATGCGCAGTTATCAATATCAATCGACTATCGGAAGCCCATTCAAGAAACTCGTTATTATAATCAAACCTTACTGTTGTCTTAAGCGCATCTATACCCGTATTACCTGTAACAAATATTTTCTCTTTAGCTTTACCCTCATCTAACAAGTTCTGTTTTGAGGTTTTCGTAGGTGCAAAGTAATACTCTGAAACAATATCAACTGCCTGCCTATTAAATTCTTCAGGCCACGGACTATATACATCATGCGTTCGAAGACCTGCTTCTACATGTCCAACTGGTATTTGTAGATAAAAACATGCAAGGGCAGCTGCGAATGATGTTGTTGTGTCTCCATGAACCAGCACAACATCTGGTCGAACATCTTCAAGAACATCTTTCATTTTAAGCGACACATCGCTTGTGATATCAAACAAGGTTTGGCCAGGTTTCATAATCGCCATATCGTAATCAGGTATAACATCGAATACGCTCAAAACCTGATCCAGCATCTCACGGTGCTGACCTGTTACGCATACAACAGTCTCAAAATCCTCGGAATGGTGCTTAAGTTCGTTTACGAGAGGACACATCTTAATTGCCTCTGGCCTAGTTCCGAAGACCAGCATTATCTTCTTCTTTGACACGCCTATCTCCTTTTCGATGGTT
>JAEWYG010000065.1 GCA_023395755.1 Actinomycetes bacterium
GAACTACCGCGCACCGTCATGAAAGAATCTCCTGCTGCTATACGCGTTCTACTCGGCAGCGAGGTGGCCACACTGCAGCCCAATCTCTCGGCGATACGCACTGCCACTTCGGTTCCAGCCAAAACGCAGTTTTCGCGAGTGAAATATTCCATCTCGCCAAATTCCTCACCGATACCCAGCACTTCACAAGTTAGATCAATATAAGGAACATCTTCGCTTATCAACGAATCAATACGAGCATCGGCTATTCGCAACATACCAACCCCGTTCTACACTTCGGCAATAATGCGTTGAGTGCGCTGGGCTACCTCAGTTTTAGCGCGCTCGAGATCGATTGTCGGGAAGATGCCATCACGATAAATCACAACGCCATCCGACATGGTTAGACACACGTCCGATCCATGCCCAGCGTACACCACGTTCACCAGCGGGTTCGTCATAGGAGCCCACGAGGGTCCACTCACGTCGAGTACGGCAAGGTCGGCCTTCATGCCCTCTTTCACCAAACCGCAATCGTCACGACCTTGAGAGAGCGCTCCGGTGCGAGTAGCAGCAACGAGGGCCTGCTTCGGTGTTACAACAGCCGGATTATTCGTCGAGCCCTTATACAAGAGTGCCAACAGGTACAGATCCTGCATCATGTCATGGTTATTGTTGGAAGCCATACCGTCGGTACCCAGACACACATTCACGCCGCGCTCCAATAAAGCCGGAACGGGTGCATAGCCGCTACCCAGCTTCATATTTGACGCGGGATTGGCCGCCACGAATACACCTTTGTTGCGCAAGATGTCGAGGTCGGCATCTTCACACCACACGCAGTGAGCCGCCGTCACCGGCACGTCTAACACGCCTAGGCTCTCGAAATACTGGATAGGCGTAAGACCATCATGGCGCTGCTTACACTCCTCATGCTCGCTTTTTGTTTCGGAAGCATGCAGATGCACACGTAAACCCTTGCCTTTTGCAATAGCAGCAATATCGGCACACACCTGCGAGTTAGAGGTGTATTCGCCGTGAATGTTGTAATCGATAAGAATGCGGCCCTCGGCCGAACCATGTAAGTCGCCTACCAGCTCTTCGTTCAGTGCGCAGATAGGATAATCGGCATAGGGCTTTGGCTCGAAAGCAATAAGACCCTCGCACAAATTCGCCTTCATGCCAGCCTCGACAACGGCGCGAGCACGCTCGCGGGTGGCGTAATACATATCCGAAAAACTCACCACGCCAAAACGCGCCATTTCGGCACAGGCCAACAGCGTGGCCCAGTAGTTGTCCTCGGGCGTCATCTTGGCTTCGAACGGCCATACCATATCGTTGAGCCATGCCTGCAAAGGCAAATTCTCGGCGTAACCACGCAGCATGGTCATGGGTGCGTGCGCATGAGCGTTATAAAACGCCGGCATAAGAAGCTTACCCGATCCGTCATACACCTCGCCATAAGCTTGTGCGTCGATAGGCGCCGTCGTACCGATATAGGCAATACGCCCGTCTTTTACGCCGATCCACCGGTGAGACTGATAATCAAAATTTTCATCTAATATGTCAATATTTGCGAATAGCATGGGTTCTCCTCGGCTCGTAAACATCCCCAATAGGGGGTGCCTTTTCTGTCTTTTACTCTTCTTACCCACCACATCCGCAGGTACAGGGCTTACGGTACGCACCTTACCGTCAACGGTAAGTTTCTTCCCTACACATTATAAGACTATAGCTAGTAATGGCTTATCACAATCTTCTTTGCATGCGTTTCATATATGCTATCATGCCTGCTATGACGAGATGCGCGCCCGCTCTCTGCGGACGCAGAAACCAGAAAGAAGGAGTCATGGCAGAAGAATGCTCGCATGAATGCGGCAGCTGCGGCGTGTCCAGTTGCGGTGATCGCGCCGATGCCGGTCCATCTACGTTCCCAACCAATGCCCGTACGAACATCAAGCACGTTATCGGCGTGGTATCCGGCAAGGGTGGCGTAGGCAAATCGTTGGTAACCAGCCTGTTGGCCAGCGAGATGCAGAAGCGCGGGTTCAAGGTAGGCATCTTGGATGCCGACGTAACCGGCCCCTCCATCCCCAAAACGTTCGGCATTACCAACCCTCTAACAGCCGACGCCGACGGCATCATGCCGGCCTACACGGACAGCGGCATCAAGGTGATGTCGGTAAATCTCATGCTTCCGAAAGACGACATTCCGGTTGCCTGGCGCGGACCTGTGGTTTCGGGCATTATCAAGCAGTTTTGGGGCGAAACCAGCTGGGGCGACATCGACTACCTCTTCGTGGACATGCCTCCGGGAACGTCTGACGTATTCCTTACCGTATTCCAATCGCTGCCGGTAGATGCCATCGTAACGGTTTCCGCCCCACAAGAGCTGGTAGCCATGATTGTAGGCAAGGCCGTAAACTTGGCAAAAGATCTGAATGTGCCGGTAGTGGGCCTCGTGGAAAACATGGCCTACTTCAAGTGCGATCAGTGCGACAAAGAGCATCACATATTCGGCGAGCCGCAGGGTGCAACCGTGGCCGAGCGCTACGACATCCCCGCCTACGCAACGCTACCTATCGATCCGGATTTCGCACGTCTGTGCGACGCAGGCAAGGTTGAGGAATATGAGGTGGCCGGTGCCCTCGACCCCATCATTTCCCAAATAGAGAAGAGCATCGCCGAAAAGGCTGCAGAATAGCAGGTAGCTTTACTGCGTAACCAAGAACTTGCATGAGCAACAGGGGCCTCGGAGTGAATAATCCGAGGCCCCTACTCTCTTTCCAGCGACAACGACAAATCCAGTCTAGGGATGCTCGTCGAAGTACCCCGTTTGGCCGCGCACCTGCCACGTGCACACCGCTAGCGCAATAATAAACAAGCCACTGACAATACCCATAACATCGAAAATACCCAATGAAATATTGCTGGCCATAGCCCAGGCAATTAGCACTGCATCGATAAGGGTAATCCAGAAGAACAACGTGATTTTGCAGGGGTTCTTCGCGCCGCGAATACCGAGCAGACCAATAGCAAGATTAAGCACGGCGCCCATTAGTGCGGCAGGCACCACCGACGCCATAATGCTGGCCATTTCAATACCAAGCACCTGCATGTTTGGAAACAATATCCCCAAAACTCCGAAAGCTACACCAAATGCCAGCTCCAAAACAGCCCACACCAGCATGACATTGCACAAGCGCAACAACCATATCTGCCACACCGACATGGGTTTACCATCAGTGCCGAGATGCTGTTTACCACTCTCGGGCAGATGATGGGGCACGTTTTGGCACGTTGCGCAACCGGCCACCTTTGTTTTTGCTGCGTTGGAGCGCGCTGCGGGCTCCTCTTTCATGTCATCCTCCGCAAGAACCTAATACGGTCCCATAAAATCGAGCGGGCTTCCTCATGATTCGAGGTAGCCCGCTTTCCCGTTTCGTAAGTACCGCATTATATGGCACACGTACCTGTCGATTGAAAACCGTAAGGTGTTCTTAAGACAAGCCAACGCAGCTTGCACGCAGTAATCTTAAGACACACTCGTGCAGACTAGGCGCAAAAGATATCACTTTATTAGGTAAATTGATAAAAGCAGAGGTGTTGAAAACCATATTTTGGGTGTCAAGTTTCTGTCAAATTTCAGAGTGATGATGGACGAAAATTTGCGCAACAATTTGTACAGCTCCGGCCAGTCTCCTGAATTTGCACGAAATGACAGGTAATCGACGATTTGCTGCAAAGAAGTGTCCCACCTTTGTTTCTGACCAGGCAATTCTTCGTCAAGCAGCGCAATTTCAACCCCAATGACCAATCCGGATACTCCGATCTGCAACAAACCGCCGAAAGCATGGCAGAAATCGAGCGAAGCAGGGATGCGGCTAGATTCATGGCTTGCAAGCGCGTGTCATAGCACCGCGGCAGTCATCAGGGAACTCTCGAAGAAGGTGCGCGGCCACAAAGATGCCATCGTACGTGCGGTGGCACTTGGTATCTCAAACGCTTGCGTTGAGGCCATCAACAACAAGATTAAACTGACCGCGTGCATGGGATATGGCTTTCGCACTATCGGCTTTCGCACTATCGACAACCTCATTGTGCCCGTGACGCTACACTGCCCGAATCTGCCGATCACGCTGCCGGAAAGGGCTTAAGTACCCGCAGAGCCCACAGAAAGGTTGAATTGCAAAGTCAGCTGAACATCCGGGATTAAATTGTCGTTATCGCAGTTAGCTGAACAGTTTTCATAGGAACCTGATCATCTCGCTATCCGCTGATCAGGTTCTTTTCTAGTTGATCTGT
>JAEWYG010000067.1 GCA_023395755.1 Actinomycetes bacterium
GACATATATACACCCCTATGCCAAAAATTACACGACTCGATTTTCCAGACGTTTTGTGTCTGGTCTTCAACAGGAGCACCCCTTAAGTCGCATTAGCTGCGCAGAACGTTCTTGCCGCCCCGGATGCGCCCTCGCTACCTTATCGTAGTATCACCTTGATAGACGATGGAAGTCTCCCGGCAAAGTTCCGCAAAACACAAGTCGCTTCATAAATATAACTTATTCGATCATGGACAAAACGGCCCCGATTCTACAGATCTCAATATTCCACAAAGGAGCAACGAAGAATCGTTCATGAAATTGCCTGATCCGGAAGATACGAAGAAAGTCAATCTTGAGCAAGGATAAAGAATCGATGCGATTTTGTCCCCAACTTTTGCAATCAGCACATAGGATAACAGGATCTAAAGTACTATATCTAGAACTTTGCTGACGCTTTTAGAATCATAAAGAACAACCATCCAAGAATACGCCACACATACTCGAAACAACGAGGAGCGGTTATAAGCCGCCCCTCGTTGTCTCGTATAAGAAAATTTTTCACAGTCCTAGTCCGTGAAGTACCCCACACCACCCTCAAACAAGGGCTGGTACAGATTGCCGGGCACATTTTGAAACACATCGGGCGTCACACCGCGCTCAGTATGGCCCATCTTGCCAAAGATACGGCCGTCGGGGCTGGTAATTCCTTCAACGGACCAAGCCGAACCGTTGGGATTCACCGACAGATCCATCGATGGAACGCCGCACTCGTCAACGTACTGAGCGGCAATCTGACCGGTGGCTTTCATTTGCTCAAGAAGTTCGAGTGAGGCAACAAAGCGGCCTTCACCATGGCTGACGGCCACCGTATGCACGTCACCCACCTCGCAGCGGCTTAGCCACGGCGACAAGCTGGACGCCACACGCGTGCGCACCAAGCGGCTCTGATGGCGGCCGATACTGTTAAAGGTGAGCGTGGGGCAGTCCTCGTCCATCGGACGGATGTCGCCATAAGGTACCAGGCCTAGCTTGACCAGTGCCTGGAAACCATTGCAAATACCCAGCATAAGTCCGTCGCGGTTCTGCAGCAAGTCGCGCACCGCCTCGGTAACAGCCGGAGCGCGGAAGAACGCCGTAATGAACTTAGCAGAACCATCCGGCTCGTCGCCACCGGAGAACCCGCCGGGCAGCATGATAATCTGACTGTTTCTAATAGCCTTAACCAGCGCTTCTGTGCTTTCGGCAACCTTTTCGGGCGAGAGGTTATTCACAATGAATGTTTCGACCACCGCGCCGGCGCGCTCGAACGCACGTGTAGAATCGTACTCGCAGTTGTTGCCCGGAAACACCGGGATAACCACGCGAGGCCGCGCGATAGTCCCGTTATACACCAAAGGAAGTGTGTCAGAGCAGCTAACCGTCTCTACTTCCCCACCCGCAGCACGATACGGGAACACGGGTTCGAGCTTGCCCTCCCATGCCTCCTGTAACTGAGCCAAGTCGATGATTTCATCACCAGCAGCGAATCGATATGCGTCAGTAGTCTCGCCCAGGTCGACAATATCTACCAGATGGGTTGATACCGGTAGCGCAATGCAAGCCGGAAGCTCCACCAAAAAGGTGCCGTATGCCGGACAGAACAGGCGCTGCACATCGAACATCGGATCAAATTCGATACCGATACCATTGCCCACACACATTTTGAACAGAGCCTCAGCCGCACAGCCGTAGCCAAGCGTGGATACCGCAAGCGCCTGCTTCGTCCCAATCAGCTCTTCGACGGCACCCAATACCTCAAGCATACTCGCAGCTTGGGGCACGAGACCATCGTAGTGCGGCCTGATAGCAACCACGCGACTGCCCGCCTGCTTGAACTCAGGCGACGTCACGCGATCAACCTTGCCGACAGCCGTTGCAAACGAGACCAGCGTGGGTGGAACGTCCAGCTTCTCAAAGCTACCGCTCATGGAGTCCTTACCGCCGATAGAACCCACACCCAAGTCAACCTGAGCCATGAGCGCACCGAGGACGGCAGCCGCTGGCTTTCCCCAACGCTCGGCCTCATCACGCAGGCGCTCGAAGTACTCCTGGAACGTCAGATACATGTCTTTGCGCAGAAAGCCAGCGCACACCAGCTTTGCCACGCTCTCGACTACCGCTAGGTAAGAGCCCGTAAATTGGTTAGCTTCCGTCAGATAAGGATTAAATCCCCAGGCCATACCGCTACAGGTAGTGGTCTCACCGAACACCGGCAGCTTGGCCACCATGGCCATACTGGGCGTAAGCTGATGCTTGCCACCAAACGGCATAAGCACCGTAGCCGCGCCGATAGTCGAGTCGAAGCGCTCTGACAAGCCCTTGTTCGAACACACATTGATGTCGGTGACCAACGAGGCCATGCGCTCGGCCAGCGTGTCGCCAGCCCAGGCGCGCTCATAGGAACCACCCTCGACCACCCGCACGTCCTGGTGCTTCGGCGCGCCATTGCTGGCCAGAAAATCGCGACTCACGTCCACGATAGTCTCGTCGTTCCAGACCATGCGCACGCGCGCTTCTTGCGTGACTTCGGCAATAGGGGTCGCCTCGAGGTTCTCTTCGGCCGCAAGTGCCAAGAACGTGTCCACGTCCTGAGGCGCCAACGCCACTGCCATGCGCTCTTGGCTCTCAGAAATTGCAAGCTCGGTACCATCTAGGCCGTCGTACTTCTTGGGCACCTTATTTAAGTTGATGAACAGGCCGTCTGCCAACTCTCCCACGGCCACAGACACGCCACCCGCACCAAAGTCGTTGCAGCGCTTAATAAGTCGACACGCGTCACCACGGCGGAACAGGCGCTGGATCTTACGCTCCACAGGAGCATTGCCCTTCTGCACTTCTGCACCGCAGCTCTCAAGCGAATCCATATTGTGGGCCTTCGACGATCCTGTGGCACCGCCGATACCATCGCGGCCGGTACGGCCGCCCAGCAGTACAATCACGTCGCCCGGCGCCGGCGTCTCACGCCGCACGTGCTCGGCCGGCGTAGCACCCACCACTGCGCCGATCTCCATGCGCTTAGCAGCATAACCGGGATGGTACAACTCATTCACTTGGCCGGTTGCGAGGCCTATCTGATTTCCGTACGACGAATAGCCCGCGGCAGCGGTAGTGACCAGCTTGCGCTGCGGCAGCTTACCAGGCAGCGTCTCGGACACCGGCACCAATGGGTCGGCGGCACCAGTCACGCGCATAGCTTGGTACACATAGCTGCGGCCTGAAAGTGGATCGCGAATGGCACCACCTACACAGGTGGCCGCACCGCCGAACGGTTCGATCTCGGTGGGATGGTTGTGCGTCTCGTTCTTGAACAGGTAGAGCCAGTCCTGCTCCTCGCCGTCTACGTCAACCTTCACCTTTACCGTGCAGGCATTGATTTCCTCGGATTCATCGAGTCCCGTTAACACACCCTTGGCCTTCAGATAACGCGCACCAATGGTACCCATATCCATAAGGCAGATCGGTTTCTCGTCGCGACCCAGTTCGTGACGCATCTCAAGATACTTTTCAAAAGCGGCTCGCACCGCCGCATCCTCGATTTGCACGTTCGTAAGCACGGTGCCGAACGTGGTGTGACGGCAGTGATCCGACCAATAGGTGTCGATCATCTTAATCTCGGTGATGGTGGGATTGCGCGCTTCCTCGGCAAAATACTTCTGGCAGAACACGATATCAGCCAAATCCATGGCCAATCCGCGATCAGCGATAAGGGAAGCCAACCCGGCTTCGTCCAAATCAAGAAAGCCGTCAATGGTCTCCACCATAGCGGGAACCGGCTGTTCCATCTTCAAGGTCAATCGGCCTTCGAGCGACGCCTCGCGCGCCTCGACTGGGTTGATGACGTAGTGTTTGATAGCCTCGATATCGTCCTTGGTCAGCGCACCTTCAAGCAGGTACACTTTCGCGCTGCGCACCTCGGGGCGCTCGCCCTGGCTGATAAGCTGAATACACTCGCTCGCAGAGTCAGCGCGCTGGTCAAACTGACCGGGTAGGTACTCCACCGCGAACACGAAGGCGCCCTTGGCATCAGGCATTTCCGTGGTGACGGTATCGGACTGAGGCTCGCTGAACACCGTCGGCACACACTGAACAAAAAGACGATCCTCAATACCCTCCACATCATAGCGATTTACCAGACGCAGGTCCGCCAATCGCTCGATACCTAAAATACTGCGCAACTCATGAGCGAGCTGTTGAGCCTCAACGTCAAAACCAGGCTTTTTTTCAACGTAAACACGGGAAACCATGCTCGCCCCTACTTTCCCTGAGTTTCTTGTTCGGCCTCTTTCGCGACCTGCTTCTCGACTTTAGCTTCCTGAGCCTTACCCAAACGAAAGCCGCTACCGAAAAGACCTCGTTTTTTCGCCTTGTCTACTTCGCCCGACTCAGCTTTTTCGGCAGCAGCAAGCTCGGCCGCCTTTTGCTCTGCCTTCTGCTGTTTCTCTATCGCACGCTGTTCTTTGCTTTTACTGTTTTCCATCTCTTCTTGGTAAGCACGGCGTACCTTGCGGATCTTTGAGAAGTCCACATACAAAGCCCCTATGATGCACGCATAAGCCATACCTAAGATAATATAGCTCGCCACCTCGGGAAGCCACGTGCGACCCAAAAATGATAACGCCGTAAACACGATGGCAGCAATGAGCAAACCCCACCAGATCTTGCGCAACTTCTTGTACTGAGGCGTCGGCGGATTATAGTACTTACGATCAAGCTGAGTCTGCTTGGAACGCTCAGCTTTCTGAGCCGCTTTTTTCTGTTGCTTGGTTTTCACCGTCGGCTCCATGCGCACCGATGAAGCAGCCTTGGTTTTAGGCTTGGCCGACGCAGCGCTTTTACGCGTCTGACCCTTATGATCGTCGGTCTGGTAGCGGTCGTTCATGGGATTGCGTTGTGACATGTTGGCAATACTCCTTGTTGTTTCTTTACTTGCAGGTCAGATCAGGCGAAGAGACGGACAGAGCCGGCCTCTTCTCACGACGCTGGCTTTCTTTCCTGGGAAAGCGGTACAAAACCTCGCGTCATGCCCGAAAGATGCCTACGCCAAACAGCACCTTGGTCGTTGCTCGCTTAGTAAGTAAACCTGCGGCCCGTAATCTTCTCATACGCTTGGATATATTTCTCGCCCGTCTTATCAATAACATCTTGCGGCAAACGCGGGGGATTGCCTTGACGATCCCAGTTGGCAGAAAGCCAATCGCGCACAAACTGCTTGTCGAAGCTAGGTTGATCTTTTCCCTCGGCGTACTCGTCGCCCGGCCAAAAACGGGACGAATCAGGGGTAAGTACCTCATCGGCTAATATGACCTGGCCATTCAGCCTGCCAAATTCGAATTTCGTATCGGCAATAATGATGCCCTGCTTCTCCGCATGGTCGCGTGCAGTGGTGTACACCTTAAGCGACAGATCGCGCAACTGAACAGCATCATCCTTATTCATGATTTGTGCCAAGCGCTCAAAGCTAATATTCTCGTCGTGATCGCCAATCTCTGCCTTGGTAGACGGCGTAAAGATAGGTTCAGGCAATTTAGAGGAATTCACCAAACCCGTCGGCAACTCAATGCCACATACCGTACCTTGTTTCTCGTATTCCTTTAGACCACTACCAGCCAAATAGCCCCGCACAATACATTCAGCCGGGAACATGTCGGCTTTTTTCACCAACATAAAGCGCCCACGTAGGTAGTCGGCATAAGGCTTGAATTGTTCAGGTAGATCGGATACGTCGGCTGATATCAAATGGTTCTCAACTACGCCTTCTAGCAACTCAAACCAAAAGCACGACAGCTGGGTAAGTACCGCACCCTTATGCGGAATTTCGTCCTCGAGAATGTAATCGAAGGCCGATATACGATCTGTCGCGACCAGCAGAAGCTTATCGCCTAAATCGTATAAATCGCGCACTTTGCCTTGTGCATCGGGCTTAATGTCGATTCCGCTCATGGTTGGCACATGTCCTTTCCTCAAATGCGCGCTACCCGTTCGTCCCCGTCGCGTAGCACCTATCATATGCGCTCTATTATGGCGCAGTTTTATTGTTTTCGCCCCTTCGGACGCGACTTTTGCTGCTTTTCTTTCGGTGTCTTCGTCGTACGCTGGGGCTTCTGCTGACGCTGTCGCATGTTCTTCGTCTCATCATACAAGGGGATATTAATGGTAAAGCAGGCACCTTCGTTTCTTTGGCCTTCCACCTTCACCCAACCACCATGACGATCTACTATCTCCTTTACCACCGCCAAACCAATACCCAAGCCACCACTCTCGCGATTGCGACCCGCATCGGCACGCCAGAAGCGAGAGAACACCATCTTTTTTTCTTCGGGAGACAGGCCAATACCCGTATCACGCACCGCGATAGACGCCATGAGATCACCGCGACGCACACTTACCGACACACGTCCGCCTTCAGGGGTGTAACGTACAGCATTAGAGATAAGGTTAGCGGTAGCTTGGCGAATCATGTCGGCATCACCCAGTACGAAAACGCCCTTATCGGCCGCATATTCAAGCGTGAGTCCCGAGTCGGCCACAAATGCATCATGCGTGGCAATAATACCCGCAATAAGTTGGCCTACATCTACAACCTCTTCTTTCATAGGGGTAGAGCGACTTTCTAGCCGCGAAAGTTTCAATAACGAATCAACCAAACGACTAAGGCGCTGCACCTCAGAATTCACTGTCTCCAGATGCTCGGCATCGGCCTCAAACACACCATCAACCATAGCCTCAACCGTAGACTGAATAGCCATGAGCGGAGTACGCAATTCATGCGCTACATCAGTAGTAAGGCGACGTTCAAGTTCGCGGTCCTTCTCCACTGAGTCGGCCATCGCATCGAACGTTTCACCTAGGCGCGCAATTTCATCTTCGCCATGCAACTCAGTACGCGCCGAAAGATCGCCTTCTTTAATAGCTTTCGCTGTCGTAGTCATGCGATTGATGGGACGAACGAGGTTGCGCGCAAACAAAAAACCGATACACGATGCCAAAAGAATGGCCATGGCGGCAGCAAAGAACATAGCTTGATAAGATTTACTACGGAACTCTTCGTCACTGGTGCGCAACAGCGTGTCGGAGCCCAAGACATAGACGCTTACTGAACCGACAACCTGAGACACACCCGTATCTTTTGCGGTTACGATAATGTTAGCCGTCTCCATATTCGATTCATTTTTAGGGGGCGCAAGCGAGGGGATACTATTCCCTAAAGCATCCTTGCTGTTACTTCCTTCATGGGTACCCTCAATGGCTGTTTGCGTTGAGTCGAAGACTATGTCGCGTACGCCCCCCGCTCCGTTGGTTGCAACTTGAACCCCAACACCTGGGGTAACGCTCACTACATAATCTGCGGGCATCAATGTCTGAGCATCGAACGTTCCTGATTCTTCGTAGTTAGCTGCAATACTATCGGCAGTTCGCTTCGCCAGTGACTGCATATTGTCGCGCGTATACGTTTGAAAGTGTTGCTCCCACACGAACGACACCACGCCAATAGCCACTAAGGCCGTCATGGCCGCGATAAAAGCAAACGCGGCCGTTACGCGCGTGGTGTACGAGAAATTACCCCACCCCGACCGCGTGTGGCTGCGTGCGCCTGTCTCGTCCGCTCCCGTCCGGCCAATGGGCCCGGTCGTCGAGTCTTGCACGCTATATTCCTCCTGCACGGTCTATATACGTGCGCTATAAAATGCGCACGCGAACTTACTGTTGTACTTTAGTCGGATCTTCGAAACGATAACCTACGCCATGAACCGTGTGTAACCACTTCGGGCTACGCGGATTGTCACCAATTTTGGCGCGTAAATTCTTCACGTGTGAGTCAATAGTGCGTTCATAGCCCTCGAAATCGTAGCCAAGCACTTTTTCAACCAGTTCCATACGAGAATACACGCGTCCCGGATAACGAGATAACGTAGTGAGCAATTTGAATTCGCTCGCAGTAAGGTCAATCTCCTCTCCATTTACCAATACCTTATGACCGGACACATCGATGGTCAGTTCACCAAACTCCAGCACTTCACGCTGAGGCTCGGAATCGGCATGTACGCGACGCAATAACGCGCGAGCGCGAGCTACTAGCTCACGTGGACTAAATGGTTTCACCAAGTAGTCGTCTGCACCCAATTCAAGACCGATAATACGATCTTCGACTTCACCCTTTGCCGTCAGCATAATAATAGGCACATCCGAATTGTCGCGAATTGCACGACAAACGCGCTCACCCGGCACGCGGGGAAGCATAAGGTCAAGGATAACCAAATCAAAATGATGCTTCGAGAACTCTTCGAGCGCCTCCTGGCCGTCCCCCACTGCGGTCACCCAGTAATTTTCGCGTTCAAGATAAGCGGTCACCGCATCGCGGATAGCCTTTTCGTCCTCAACAAGCAGTATACGTCGCGTTTCGTTGCTCATGTTATACCACCTCAAATCGTCGCCGGCTCGGCCTGACCGGATGCGTCGCTATTTGCATCCCACTCACCGAGCATTCAGGTCGTGTTTGCGTTTATTGTAGCAATTCCCTTCACTGCCGCTGGAACCTGTGCGGGAAATGACACAATATCCACCATGGTAACCCGCAGATCAACACATGCTAGCCACGCAAAGCCCACCAGCACTACTAAACGCAGCGCGCAGAAACGCGTTGCGATGCAGGGCGGCGTGCATCATCGCAGCTCCTCCAACGGCCCCAAAGGCATTCATGTGCCAACGTCCAACGGAGAGCTTCTTTTAACCCGCCGTCATTTCCTCTTCGGAGCTTTGGGGGTCGGTGCACTTGCTGCTGTTGCTGGCGGTGCTTCGCTCGTAATTAAGAAACAGCAGGAGGAAGCAGCAAGTGCTGTCACCGTACTCGAAGTACCTTCTGCATCTATGACTACCCTTAAAACGCCCGACGAGAGTGGGTTATTTACACTAATCGAAAATGCCGACACCCGCATGAACTCTGTGGGACGCTTCGAACTGCCCTACGGAACACTGGTCTGGGCAAGCGACGACACCTTGGCCGCCTGCTTATTACCCACCGAAGAGGCAAAGCCTCTTACGCAGGTGGGCATTCTTTCGCTTGATAATGGAAACCTATCCACCGTACTGGAGAAGGCTGTTGGGCAGGATGAGGGCTTCGATATCTATGACGTACGCGCCTCTGCTT
>JAEWYG010000073.1 GCA_023395755.1 Actinomycetes bacterium
GATAAGCACCAGGCCAGATAACGCCGTGATGGTAAACATAAACATCTCCAGCGTAAAAAAGCGAGGTAGTGCGGGTCGAACTTCCGTAGTTTCCTCTTTCAAGGGAGCCTCCTTCGTGAACTAGGCAATCATCCTACCAGCAAAAAGCAGCAGATGCACGCACGAAACAAGGCAACAGAATAACCAGACGTACTCTAACCTAAAACGCCCAGTTCGTTTATCACCAGCATTGCAGCACCCACGATGAGAAAACCTCCGAAGATAAAGCGCAGTGCACGTTCGGGAACCTTGCGCACCAGTCGTGCACCAACCAAGGCACCGGGAATAGAGCCAATCGCTACGGAAATACCCGCTGCATAATCGATGTTCCCTAGCAATCCTTGCTCGATAACCCCAGGCACAGCGAGAATCATAACTGCTATAAGGGAAGTGCCCGAAGCCTGCTTCATAGAGATACCTATCAACGACAGCATGAGGGGCACCATAATAAAGCCGCCACCAACTCCTACATAACCCGAAGCGACACCCGCCCCCAAACCTATAACCACACCAATAAGTAACTGCTTGCGCGTTAACTTAACCGCTCCCGATGAGGCGCTCTGCCTCAAATCGACCTCGGTCAAATCATCCTGATCGCTTGCATTCACACCACCAGAGGAGGCAGTCTGCCCCTCATGAAGGCCCCCAGAAGCGGTAACCGCTATGGCTTGTTCCGGCTTCATTTTCCAGGCTTTACGCAGCATATTGACCGCGGAGTAGCCAATGATAAGCGCGGCAGCCAACATAACCATCCACGCGGGAGAAATATGTGCAAGCCATACCCCCAAAGCCGAGGTACACGCACCACCTAAGCCTGCCGCAATACCTAACGATGGCACGCAGGTTTTATGTCGCAGGTGCGATATGGCACCCGAAAGGGAGGTGGGAATAATAGTGAAAAGGGAAGTTGCCGTAGACATTATAGGGCTCATGCTAAACACAAGACGGAAAATTGGCACCAGCACCGTGCCGCCGCCAATACCTAACATACCCGACAAAATACCGACCCCAACGCCAACAAAAGCGGGTATGACAAACGACATAAAGATATCCATTAAAACGCCTGCGCTTCCAATCAAAATTCTACCGTGATTTTTATCTCACCGTGTAGCGGAAGGAAACGACGTCGAAATTGCGAAGCAAAGACACTTCGCGATCGTCACACACTTGCCCCCTAACGCTATTCGGCAATATTAAGACGAATCTCGCTCGTGGCACCGGGATCGATACCAGCAGCCTCGGCAGCAAGGGCAGCCGACTTACGCGGGGAATCGACACCCAGCTGACGCTGAGCAGCAGATTGCACCAAAGCTGTACGTAGAATTTGATCTTTCTCCATGCGCGCCATAAGCTCGGGCCATACGAACTGAAATTCAAAGTACTTCGAGCAATTACGCTGGGCGTAAGTAGTAGCTTCGCCCGTAGCAGCCTTCGCAGCTTTGCGGTAAGCCTTCTTATCAGGACGAGCCAAGCTGCGTAAAAATGCCGTTAGACGAATGCGACGGGTAATACCTGGCTCTAAAAACGGTCCCGGATACGGCTCAAGAGACGACGGCTTCACCTGCAAAAGATCAATCTGCGTGCGACTGTACTCCATCTTGCGATACTCGTAGAGCCAACGGAATATATCCTGGCGAAAGCGGGTACCTTCGCTTTCGGTTTCCGGTGGCAAATGACGAAGACTCCACTGATTATCCAGCCAAATATCAGAGCCATACATGCGCAGGTCAAGCATATAATCAAGATCTTCACCACGAGCTATCCAAGGGTCGAACGAAAGTCGCTTGAAAGCCTCTTTATGCAACACCAAGCAACCACCGCACACATGGTTCGAACGCGACAAACGCGGTCCATGCATAGCTTTGTTCATCATTTTATTAAACGCCTTGCCTTGCTGCCAGAAATGGTTGTACCACTTATCCTGGCTTTTTGACAAAAACGTACCCTCGGAATTAAAGTAGTACCCTGTCTTAGCTAAGATAGGGATACCTTTCTTGGTAAGCTTACCCAAACCATACATGGCTTTTTGTAAGAATTCCGCATCATCGACAATTTCGTCGTCATCCAAAAATACCACTGAATCGTAACCCAGCGTGTTTGCCACCACTAAACCAAGGTTGCGAACTGCGCCGTAGCCAGCCAAGCCAATTTCCTTAGACAATTTACCAAGACTTAACTGCTCCATACGCTGCTGAATAAGCCCAAGCTCGGGCGCTCCGATAACAGCAACATTAAGTGAAGGATACTGGGCCGCTTGCGTCTGTATTTTTTCCGCCGCCTGATTCTCAATAGACGGCTCACTTACCACCAAAATGACAATTTGACCAATACCCCGCACCTTCTGTAGCGAATGCAGCAAACGCGGCAATTCGCCCGATTGCGTGATAGGCGTGGTGTGGTCGTAGGTGGTCAGCACGCTACCGCCTTCTTTGCGGCGACGCGAGGAGACGTAAGTCGGTATGACAATAACCGGGTTCATGCACTTCCTTTTATAGGCCTTGTCCGATAGTAAATATCGGCGTTAAGAATGGTCTATTGTACCGCTTCGGTGCCATTTCGGTCGCACATGCGACCGATTACACCGAATGAACGGAGGAAGACCCAGAAGCCCAACGATGCAAAGCTAACCCTTGCCGCTGCACCGTGGTTGCTTTACCACATTAAAACGCTTCAGCGCCATAAGCAAGGGAAGGCCCAGCGCATATAAGACCAACGCTTCGCCAATACCTGTAGACACCACGCCAAACAAGTACATAGGCAGATATGCTCCGTCGAGCGCGATACTTGTGAAGGGGATGGTATAAAACCCCAAACCTTGTAGTAGTAGCGGCAAATAGGCAGGCACAATGAGTGCGTTAGCAATAACAGGACCTAACAGTGCCAGCTTTGGACGGCTGCGCATCTTCCAACACCAGAGCGCACCCAGAAACGTAGCTATGCTGCCGAATACTACATCAAGCATACCCAAAGCTCCCGTACCGTTCACCGCCAAGGCGATAAGGTTCGCCACAATGCAGCCGACCGTCAGCCCTGGCACCGCTGCCGGCGTCAACACAGCAAGTACGCACACTGCCTCTGAAATGCGAAACTGCACAGGCCCCCAAGCCAGCCCTTGCAACAACAAGAGTGCGACGAGAGTGGCGGCGGCATACACAGCCGCAATCATACCTGCCTGAGCGACGTACGACGATCTTCCCTTATCCATGGGATGCTCCTTGTCTCCACGCGAACTTTGTCGCGGGCTTTGGGCAACGAGTAAACCGCGTAGGCAGGGCCCAACGATGCAAACGCGGAACTTGACAGCAACGCGCGCGGGCGCCCACCGTCAAAGCCGTAGCGGAGTATAGCAGACCTGCTTCGAAAAAATAAGATCCGCATTGTAGCCGGTCTTCAATGGAAGCCACCACAAGAGGCGCGCAGACCTTTCGTCATTGTGCGACAAAACAGAACTCACGCTTTATACTAGCTGCATGGAAATTTCTACCCCTACGCGCGCAACGCGCCACACAACAGTAAAAAGCAACAAAACGCCTCCGGTAGAGGCCCTTTCTCAATTACGTGAGAGCATAGGACTTCGTCAGTTTGCCACAGTGAACGGACATGCACTTTATCGGTCGCGACAGTTGAATAATCTTAGCAATGCCGACATCGAAACTCTCTGCGAACTCGGCATTGTTGATGTTTATGATCTCAGAAAGCCCACCGAACGGGAAGCATGCGAGCGCCCCTCATGCGCAGAGCGTCCGCCATTTCGTCTCCATCTGATAAAGGGAGACCTTCAAGACGATCCCCGGCGTACGCAGCTACATCGCGCAAAGGATATCGTTGGCACCTACGGTTCTCCCGGAGAGCGTATGATTAATCTATATACAACCATGGCCCGGCAAGGAGATTTACTGCGTGCATCTATTGATCCACTCCTTCATCCCACGGCACCTGCCCTTGTTCACTGCGTGAACGGAAAAGATCGAACCGGTATCATCTGCGCCTGCGTCCAGCGTCTGCTGGGTTTTGACGATACGCTCATTACTCGAGACTACCTGGTTACCAACACCCTAAACGCCGCAATGAACCAGCGAGATTTGACGGCGCTTTCCAAGCATCTTACTCCTGACGAATTGGCTGTTATGGCCGCTATGTTTGAGGCTCGTCTACCTTACCTCGAAGCATTTTGGCAAATCATCAACGAAGAGTACGGCTCTTTCAACGCATTCATGCACTAAAGGAACCCGCGCCCGTCCAAATTAAATGAGGGCCTCGCAAGTACGAGACCCTCATTTAATTTAATATCACTCATCAAATCAAGAACAAAACTGTTTGAGCGGTATCAAAGCAAGACGACACAACGCACTATCGCTCGTCCATCGCTACATAAGAGCGCACACCGCTACGAGTAGACTTGTATGCCGGACGGATAATACGCTTGCCAGAAACGATTTCTTCGAAACGATGTGCGGCCCAACCCGACATACGCGCACAGGCAAACAGCGGAGTGAACAAATCTTCGGGAATGCCCATCATCGAATATACAAAGCCAGAGTACATGTCAACATTTGCGCACATGTCCTTAGCCGTACCCTTCTCGCGCAAAATGACCTCTGGAGCAAGGCGCTCGATACTCTCCAACAGATGGTATTCTGCCTCGTACTCCGTACCCCTCGCCAGCTTCTCGGCAAACTGCTTGCAGATGATGGCCCGCGGATCAGACTTTGTGTAAACGGCATGCCCCATGCCGTACACCAAACCCGTCTTGTCAAAGGCCTGCTTGTTCACCAATTTTGCCAGATAATCGGCCACCTGACCCTCATCAGACCAGTCGGCTACATTTGTTTTCAGCTCTTTTTGCATAGCCAGCACCTGATGGTTGGCGCCGCCGTGCTTCGAGCCCTTCAGGGAACCGATTGCTCCGGCGTAGGTGGAATATGGATCGGTATCCGATGAGGTCAGCACGCGCGTGACGAATGTGGAATTATTGCCGCCACCATGCTCGGCATGCAGACAAAGCATAATGTCCAGCATGCGCGCTTCCTCGGGTGTAAATTGGCGATCAGGGCGCAGCATCGACAGAATGGTCTCAGCCGTAGATTGGCCCGGAATGAAACGATGCATAATCATGGACTCGTTATTGTAGCGCGCGCGCTTGGCAAAGTATGTCAACACCATGATGCGCGGCAAGCGCGAGATCAGCGAAATGGCCGTATGCACCTCATGATATGCCGAGCGATCTTCGGCGTTCTCATCATAGGCGTACAATAATAAAATCGTACGCGCCAGTACGTTCATGATATCCGGCGGCGTATCACGCATAATCATGGAAGCCGTAAAACCGTCGGGCAATTCGCGCTCGGCATCAAGAGCAGCAATAAAGCGATCAAGTTGGTCGCGCGTAGGCAACTCTCCCATAAGCAGCAAATAAGCCACTTCCTCGAAGTTGAAACGACGCTCGACAGAATCGTCACCCAACAGGTCGTACACATCGTAACCTCGATAGCGCAACGCACCTTCGTCGGCAACCTTCTCACCGTCGGACACTACATAACCATGAACATTCGCGATATTCGTAAGCCCGGCCACCACACCAGTTCCATCGGCGTTGCGTAGCCCCCGCTTCACGTCGTACTGCTCATAGCTTGACGCTTCAATGGAGTTAATAGCGGTGAAGTTCTCGTAGAGTGCGATCTTGTGCTCGTCTTGCATGCAAACCTCCCTGCTCTTGGATGGCACCCGATCCGTTGCCTTACTTGAAGATGCGCCCGCACCACCTAACCGCTCAAGCGGTCAAGCGAGTCGGCTACCCGCGCAACAACAGGCGAATGGATGGGGAATCGGATGATCGTCCGTTCGTGCTTTAGCATAATAAAGCCTTATCGCGCCCCTTAGAAGTACTTTCTGGTGAATAGCAGAGAGAATATGGAAGATTGCCCTTGTTTCGCGCAAGGGTAAATCACGAACGATTTACAAAAAACTACTGTTGGCCGTCTTCACTAATAGTTGGCCGCGTGCTTACATGCGTCAGGATATCTCCCGGCTGACAGCCTAAGTTTTCACACAATGCATCAAGTGTCGAAAAACGAATCGCGCGAGTCTTGCCGGTCTTAATGCGCGACAAGTTAACACTTGTAATGCCTACGCGTTCTGCGAGATCGTTTCCGCTCAGGCCCGACGTGCTCATAACTCGATCGAGTTTCACCTGGATAGCCACAAATAAAACCTTCCGACTCATGTAACCTGACAGACACACCATATCATCTTTTTCCACAAAAGAGAAAAATTGATACTTTTACACATAATCATTTCTTCTCCAGTCCTTCAAATAACAAAAGCATTCAGAACAAGGGGTCCTGTCACCAATCGTTGACGGTTTGGCTGCAGGATGCAGGGCTTTCCTGCGATGGTTTAAAATTCGGGACACCGAGCAGCTCCTGCACTCGCTCCCTCTTCGTACAAGAAAACGAGGTCGCCCGCTTATGAATCCGTTCGTTCTACTTTTTGATAAGCGAGATTGGTTTTTCGACCTCTTGATGCAGCATATCGGGATTTCACTCGTATCCATTGTGCTAGCGGCGCTTATAGGGTTGTCTATCGGCATCGGTATCGCACAATGGAAGAGGGGTGCAAAACCAGTACTTGCATTGGTAAATTTCGTCTACACTATTCCCTCTATCGCATTGTTCGGATTTCTTATCCCCGTCACCGGAATCGGAAACCTCACCGCCATCGTGGCGCTAACGATATATGCTTTACTGCCAATGGTGCGCAACACCTACACAGGATTAACCACCATTGATCCCGCAATCATCGAAGCCGCACGGGGAATGGGTTCAACCGAGAGGCAGCTGCTCTACCGTATCGAATTGCCACTCGCCTCGCCCATTATCATGAGTGGGGTGCGGAACATGGCAACCATGACCATCGCGCTTGCTGGTATTGCCAGCTTCATTGGAGCCGGCGGCTTAGGTGTAGCCATCTACCGAGGCATTACCACAAACAACCCAGGAATGACACTTGCGGGCAGTTTGCTTATCGCGGCATTAGCTATTATCGTAGACTTACTGTTAGGGCTCGCAGAAAAGTCAACTCGACGTTATCTCAACCCACAGCACGTAGGGAAACTCGGTCGCAGAAGAAGCAAACAAAAAAGTAAAAATACCTCCGAAAAACTAAACAAGAATGAGGCTCGTCTGTTTGGCCGACACCGAACAATGGTAATCATTGGTACTGCTCTTGTTGTACTAGTGGCAGGAGGAACATATGCTGCCTTTACTACGTCAGAAAGCACTAATACCATACGTATAGCAACCAAGCCCATGACCGAGCAATACATCCTCGGCGAAATGCTCAACACACTCATTGAGAACAACACCAACCTAAACGTAGAACTAACACCGGGCGTAGGAGGAGGCACCTCCAATATCCAGCCTGGCATAGAAAAAGGAGATTTCGACTTATACCCCGAGTACACGGGTACCGGATGGAATGCTGTACTCAAACACGAAGACACCTACGATGAGAGCATGTTTGATTTAATGCAACAAGAATACGAATCTCAGCTGGGACTCACCTGGATAGGCATGTACGGCTTCAACAACACGTTTGGACTGGGTGTGCGGTCCGACATCGCCCAGCGTTATGGGCTGCAAACTTACTCAGACCTCGCACGTGTAGCAACTGAGCTGTCCATGGGTGCCGAGCCCGATTTCTATGATCGACAGGATGGATATCCTGGCCTTTCTGCAGCCTACAACATGAAGTTTGGAACTACGCGCGACATGGATATTAGCCTGAAATATCAGGCGTTATTCGAAGGACAGGTGGATGTCATTGTCGTATCCACAACCGATGGTCAAGCTGCCGATGCTCGCCTCGTTATACTGCAAGACGATCGGCATTTTTATCCATCTTACCTATGCGGAAACGTTGTACGCATGGATACGCTATCTGCCCACCCGGAACTGCAAGCTCAGCTGGAAAAGCTACAAGGATCTATCACCGATACCGATATGGCACGAATGAACAACGAGGTAGAAACGCAGGGTCGCGAGCCAAAGGTTGTTGCCGATGCGTTCCTCGTTGAGAGAGGGCTCCTATGAACGCGCCAGCACAAGTATTAGACAACCCTTCCCACACCTCCTCATCCTTTTTACAGGACGAGTCTTCCTCTCCCCAGTCTCCGTCAAATCCTACGAGCGCGGTAATCTTCGAGCACGTAACGAAACGATTCGGCAATACCACAGCAGTAGATAACGTAAGCCTCACTATTCCCAGTGGATCGTTTATTACTATCATCGGCAGCTCTGGCTGCGGCAAGACTACCTTGTTAAAGATGGTGAATGCTCTCGTTATACCCGACGAAGGACGCGTACTTGTACAGGGAAGAGATACCACAAGTGTCAATCCTATCGAGCTAAGACGCAATATCGGCTATTCCATCCAGGGGAGCGTGCTCTTTCCTCACCTGAGCGTTCAGCAAAATATTGCCTACGTGCCCAGCCTCCTCAACAAGCGAGACCAACGCCGCACCAATGCTGCAGTAGACAAATGGATGGATATTGTCGGATTACCCGCAAACATTCGAAACCGCTTTCCCGCTGAGCTTTCGGGTGGCCAGGCTCAGCGCGTTGGCATCGCTCGCGCATTAGCAGCAAGCCCCGATCTACTCCTAATGGATGAGCCGTTTAGCTCTGTTGATGCCATCACACGAGGCGACCTGCAGGATGAAGTGAAACGCATCCATGAGCAGACAGGTATTACCATACTGTTTGTAACCCACGATATCGACGAAGCGCTCAACCTAGGCGATAAAGTTCTTGTTATGGAGGGTGGCCGTATTGCACAGTTTGCCATACCCTCCGACGTGGTGCGCTTCCCGGCAACCGATTTCGTTGAACGTCTTGTTAGCCGTAAGCCTTAATTGAATTTGTAAGTTGAACACCTGTCCAGTTTAACCTTGCAATTGGATAAAGCGTAAGCTCTTGCCCTATGCGAAGGCCTTCTGGTCTGAGCGTGGGGCACTTTTCTTCTTTCGATTGTTT
>JAEWYG010000093.1 GCA_023395755.1 Actinomycetes bacterium
GGGACGCACCTGCCGTCGCGCGCACGACAAAATGCGGGCATCGGAACAGGCAACCGATTCGAATGGCAGTTTTACTACTCGGTGAGGCTGCTGCACCACCAACCCATCACGCACATGCAGAGATGTACGCAAGACCGCATGCCGATCAATAAGCGCTCGAAGAGCTTGCTTAAGGGCCTCTTCATCTAAATATTCCTCAAACACATAGAGTGCCGGTACATTGTAGGCAACCGAATCGGAATCTTCATGCGAAGCCAATAGCATACGTTGCTGGGTTGAGGTAGCCGGGTAGTACCGCCGCGCGGCGGCAGGTCGCACCGGCTTACAATACCCCGCTTCGGCACGATCAATAAGTTCTGCACACGCTGCAAGCGTAGGATTACGATAAACATCTGGCAAATCAATATGCACGTCAAAAACATCCGACACTTCCGCAATCATGCGCACGATAGACAGCGAGTCGCCCCCAATCTCGAAAAAATGATCGTCACAGCGAACCGTAGGCAGTCCCAGCAAACGCGCCCATACACACGCAAGCTCACGTTGTGTATCGGTTTCATATGAGCAATCCTCAGCAACCTCTTGCTGAGGCGCAGGCAGTTGACGCACGTCAATTTTTTCATTGGTCGTAAGCGGCAACTCATCAAGCTCTACAAATGCAGTAGGAACCATGTAAAAGGGCAGCACCTTAGCCAGTTTCATTCTTATGACAGCGGGTGTGGGCACCTGTTCACCCACCACATAAGCGCACAGTCGCTTACTTGAGTCGTCTTGCTTATGAGCTACCACCGCTGCGCAGCGAATTCCCTCTATCTGAAGTAGTCTGTTCTGAATCTCTCCCAACTCCACACGGTATCCGCGTATTTTCACCTGGTTATCGATGCGGCCAAGAAAATGAATCTCGCCACGAGGATACCATCTTCCCAGATCGCCGGTGCGATACAGCCTTTCCCCCTCAATAAAGGGAGAGGGAATGAACCGCTCGGAAGTTAACTCGTCGCGGGCAACATAGCCGCGACTCACGCCAGCTCCTCCCACATAAAGTTCACCAGGAACGCCAATGGGAACAGGATTAAGATGCGGGTCGAGAATATATACCCTCACACCATTCATGGGACGCCCAATATTTACCTCGTCCCTATCGGTTACCTCACAGCATGTGGCAGCAATAGTCACCTCGGTCGGACCGTAAAAGTTGGTGATATGCGATGCAGTTACTTGCTGAATACGGCGCAGTAACTCTGAGGGAAGAACGTCGGCGCCAAGGCCAATTTCCCGAAAACCCCGCAGCACATGCGCTCCACCCTGCGTTGAGAGAATCATCTCCATTCTGCCCGGTGTGACCATCATAAGATCCACGTGTTCCTGCTCAATAAGCGCGCACAACTCATCGGGATAATCTGCCTGACGATCGTCGGCAACCACCAGCGTACGACTCGAAAAAAGACCGACAGCCGCCTCCATAATGTTAATATCGAAAGACAACGGACCAACGCACAACATAGATCCCCCCAGAGTGCGACCCCACGTCTTTCTCATTGACAAAACAAAATGTGCTATTTGAGCATGTTCGACAACTACGCCCTTCGGCGCTCCCGTAGACCCGGAAGTATAGATGAGATAAGCAGCTTGACCAGGGTCGGGAAGACGAGGCGCAACCTTCACTCCCGCCGAATCCGTGTCACCTGCCGCGTATTCATGGCATTGCTTAGCACAGAGCGTCACCACCGATACCGACGAGGGATACGCACCCTGCCAACCACTTAGTTCGTCTTTTCCCGCCAACGCAAACCGCGCACCCGATTCTTTCAGCATATAGCTTACGCGTTCTTCAGGAAGCGCCTGGTCTAAGGGCATAAAGGCTGCGCCAGCTTTCAAAATACCCAGCATTGCAGCATAGTACGAATCACAGCGCGGCAAAGCAAGCGCCACCACATCGCCCGGCACTACTCCAGTGTTTTCCAATAAAACACTTATGCTATCGGAAGCTCGATCAAGTTGGGCTGCCGTCCAAGTTGCCCCACGGTAAACCAACGCTACCCCATCGGGATTCTCGGCCACTCGCTGCTTCCACAAACTGACAAGGTCGGTACGACCGAACCCATCTTCGGTGTTATTAAAACGACACAGTACCTTATCGCGTTCATCCGAAGAAACCATATCAAGTTCGAACAATCTCTTATGCGGATGCTCCACCGCATCGGCAACGATATTGCACAGGTGCTCGTGAATGAAATCGACTTCTTTTGCAGCGAACAAGGGCGATAAGTAATCGTAGTCAAGGACGAACCGACCATTGTTCTCGCGATCGTTCCAGTGAATATTAAGCGACGATGCCTGATGGCCGCTAAAGTGCCAACGTCCTTCATAGGTAAACTGGCGCTTAGCTGTTTCGAATGCCCCTACCTGGTAGGACAGGGAAAGATCGTAGAGTTGATCGATATCAGAGCGGGTTTCGCGAATCTTCTCTATGAGAATATCATACGGATATCGCTGATGTTTAAGCACCGAAAACCATTCGTTTGAAACAGCCTCGGCAAAATCAAGGAAGGTCTGCTCGTTGTCGACCGCCACCCGTACAGGCACCGTACTTACATAC